>DATMPC010000088.1 GCA_035567895.1 Terriglobales bacterium
ATCGATCCGTTCCGAAAATGGATTATCTATCCGGCCATGTTGAAAACGATTCGTGCAACCTGGGATCGGAATGTCTGACCAAACGACTCACCGCTCAGCCAGGAAGTTCTCAGCGACGAAGTCAGCCACTTGCCGGCCAAGGCGCTGACCTTGAGTTAAGTCGAAACGGAAGTGCACTCCGGCGAAGATCCGGCTCAGAGTGGCCTCCTGAGCAGCATCTGAGAACGAATCGAACGACCGTTGCACTCCCGGCATGACCTCCGACGTAACCTGAAAATTGAAGTGGTCGCGATGAAAGAAGGAAATCAGGACCGCTGCACCTGCTGCGCTGATTACAGCGTGAGCACCCGGATATGACGGGTCCGGAGTTGTATTGCCCACTTCGGGACTGGCTTAGGCGCTCTCTTTTGGAATGTACTCTGCGCGTGGAGATTTATTCCCGACTTGAATCGACGATCGCCCGCCTCGTCCCACAAATAATGTCGATTCACTATCTCAGCCATTTGCTCCCAACAAATCGAACTTCGGCGATCCTTTGCCCCGCATAGTACGCGCGTCGTCCCATGCTTAACGTTTATTAACCTGTCTCCCGGAATAGCTGCTGAGAGACTTCGGTTTATACGTTGTGAGCTCGGAGTCTCTGAATTCATGTTTCGTTCCTATGCAAGTCCATATGCTTCGCGCGAGCTGCTCGGAGCTATCCATCAACTCAATCTTGAATAAGAAAGAGAAGTGAAAGAATGAAGGAATTCAAAGCGACACCCACACTGCAATCGAATCGCCGTTCATTTCTTAAGAATGGAGTGCTGGCCGCCGGCGTAGCCGCAGCCGGCGCCGGACTATTAACAAACGCGTCTGCCCGCGATCGCGATGAAAGGGAGCGCAGTCTCTCGAAGGGAGATGCTGCGATATTGCAGCTTCTTCTTGCCGCGGAAATTATTGAGACAGACTTGTGGCAGCAATACAACGAACTTGGAGGAGTTGCCGCCAGCAACAGCTACGTGGCTGCTCTCCAGAACCTCGATGGCGACATGCCTCAATACATCTCCGACAACACAGACGACGAGATGAGCCATGTGGCCTTCCTGCACGCCTATTTGAAATCCAAGGGCCATCAGCCGGTCGACCTCAGTCATTTTTTTAACTTGCAACCATCTTCGGTGCCTGGGGTTCCGCAAACGGGACGACTTACAAATCTAAAGCAGCTCAGTGTAGATACCAGTTGGTGGACTCGCTATCGCAGCAAGGAGAATCCCGATCTGGGTGCAACATTTCCTCAAGCAGTACCGAGCTTGAACCAGGGACAGCATCCAGCAATTCCTGTCTCGGCTGCGGACCTCAACGACAGTAACCACATTCAGGCAATCGCTAACACGGCCGGGTTTCATTTTGGATTTATCGAACAAGCCGGCACCAGCCTCTATGCGACTCTTAGCCAGCGAGTGTCCAGTCCGGAGGTCTTGAGAATCACGATCAGCATTGGCGGATCGGAAATCATGCATTTTCAGGTCTGGCACGACAAGGCAGGGAATGCGGTTGCGCTAACGGATAACCAGCCGGGTGGAACGTTGACGTTCGTGAATCTCGCTGACAATCAACCGGAATCGCTGCAAGCCAACTTGATCATGCCTGAGCCTTGTGACTTCATTAAAGGGCTGCCAGAATGCGCGATCATTCGTCCAACGGGTGCAGGACAAATCGACGCGGCCGGTGCCATCAACGGTTTCATTGCTGACGGCCTTTTCATCGGACAGCCAAAACAGTTTCTTGAGTTGCTGCTTGACCTGGCGAACGAAGCGGATCAGGCGCAACGAGAATTCTAACTGGGTTAGTCATGCCCGAATCCGCGGTTTTTGGGAGTCATGACTGAGAAAGCCCGCACTGTGCGGGCTTTTTCTATTGCTAAGACGGAAGTTTGTAGGCCTCATGGCCGGCGTTGGCTCAATTTTCCTTGAGATAAACCGGCCTTTTCAACGGGTCCGAAGTTTTAATTCCCGTGCTCGTCTTTATCATCCTGCGAATTATCCGGAACACTCACAAAGCCAGAGCGAAGAAGCCGACGGGCGCGCTGATCTGCGCGTCGATTTACGCGTTATCGTCGTCCGACAATGTGATTGCGTCGGTGGTGGCCACTACCGTGCCGCCAGCCCCCACACTTTTCCCCTTTCGGGAAGCACTCTAGCATTGGGCCTCGTGAACGTCCTTTTTGTCCCAAAATAATTTCGCCACGAATTTTCATTCATCCTTAACCCTACCTTCACGAATCGACAACACGGGAGGAATAGCGTTTTCTCTTCGCCTCCTTCGTCGACTCACAAACTCGTTCGTCACTCACCAAACACAACCAACGCGAATTCTGGAGGGAACCATGGTATCCATGTCTTCTTCGAGCAAGTGGTGGCTGCGTGCGAAGGTCAGCACGTTAATGGCTGCCCTAACCCTGACTACCGTTCCTGCGTCGAGCCTCAGCGCCGACAACGATGTCGATCGTCACGACACTGCAACGCCGATCAAACACGTGATTGTGATCATCGGCGAGAACCGCACCTTCGACAATATTTACGCTACTTATCAGCCAAAGCACGGCAGCGTCTGGAATCTACTTTCCAAGGGAATCGTCAAATCTGATGGCTCGCCAGGCCCGAATGCTGGCCTGGCAAGGCAGTTTCAAATCCAGAACATCGACCCGGTCAGCTACTTCATCGACACTCGAAAGTTAAACAACCCCGGCAAGACCGCCTATTCGCCATTCTTGCCTACACCTGAAGCCGGATTCGCGCCTCCACAACCGGTGACCTTCAGCCAGTTCCTGAAGGATCCAGCGGACAGCGCTCCACCTTTCGACGCCAATACATTCTCAGTCTCGGAGCTACATACCATCTCTCCAGCGCTGGAATTCGAGCACCTGCCGCTACTAACGACAGGAACAACCGGTCTTAAGAACTGCGCCGCGGACCCGACCCTGCCGCCTACGCCTTGTGCCGAGCCAGACACGCGCATCGCGAATTTCAACACTCTGGCGAACACTTCGTTCCAGATCACCGGACCGAAGGTGCCGTACGACGCCTATAGCGGCGACATGGTGCACCGTCTGTTCCACATGTGGCAGCAATCGGATTGCAGCGTGCTCGACGCGACGAAAGAAAATCCGTCCGGATGCAAGAACGACCTGTATCCATTCGTGGGCATCGCTCGCGGTGACGACAGCGGCAGCAACTCGATGGGCTTCTACAACGTCCAGCAGGGCGACGCCCCGCTGTTCAAGCGCCTGGCTGACGAATACTCAATGAGCGACAACTACCATCAACCCGTGATGGGCGGCACCGCCGTTCAGCACACCATGATTGGCACCGCCGATGCCCTGCCTTGGGAGCAGGTAGGCAATTTCCCGGCGCAGCCGCCGGTGAAACAAGTCGCTAATCCGAATCCCAAGAGCGCGACCAACGACGCTTATACGGTCGACGCACGCTGGACCGAATGCGGCGATCCTACTCAGCCGGGAATCCAGCCGATCATGGACTATCTAAAGTCCCTGCCGTGGCACCCGGACCAGACCAAGAGCAACTGCGCCCCGAACACCTTCTACATGATCAACAACACGCGTCCCGGCTTCCTCTCGAACGGCCAGCTCAACACCGCCGCGATCAACGCCGGCACTGCTGTGCCGCCGTCTTCGCTGCGCACCATCGGCGACGCTCTCAACGAAAAGAACATCAGCTGGGCCTTCTACGGCGGCGGATTCAATGCTGCGGCCCGCTTTGACAACGGCTCCACCGATCCGGTCGACGTGTTGATCGGCACCGGCGGCGATTGGTATTGCGACATCTGTAACCCATTCCAATACGCATCGTCGATCATGGGGGATCCGGCGCAGCGCCAGGCGCACATCAAGGACGCCACCGATTTCTTCGACGGTCTGGAGCACGGCCATCTGCTCTCTGTGTCCTATCTAAAGCCCGACAGCTTTGGCGACGGCCATCCTGCGAGTTCCAAGCTTGACGTGCTGGAGGCGCTCATGGACCGCGTTCTTGATGGGCTCCAGAGACATCAGGAACTCGCGAAAGACACCGCGTTCATCATCACCTTCGACGAAGGCGGCGGCTACTACGACTCCGGCTTCATGCAGCCCATCGATTTCTTCGGCGATGGACCGCGCATCCCGCTGATCATCGTGTCACCATTCACGAAGGGCGGCCATGTCAGCCACACCTATACCGACCACGCCTCCATCGTGAAATTCATCGAACGAAACTGGCAGTTGAAGCCGTTGACCGGCCGCAGCCGCGACAATCTGCCAAACCCGGTTGCCGCCACCGACAACCCGTACGTACCGCTCAACATGCCGGCCGTCGGCGATCTCTTCGACATGTTCCATTTCGACAAAGACAAAGATCGCGATGGCAGTCACGACAACGATCGTTAGACTCTGCCGTGTAGCTCTCTCGAGTTGGAGTTCACGCTAATAACCGGTCGCCCACCTTTCGCTCGTTTTGCGAAGGCTGGGCGGCCGGGCTGTTTCAGTGAACCAAATCGCGCGAGAGTTGGGCCAACCATTGTCTGGAGTCTGATTGGAACCGAAACGGGAAAAGGCTGGCGAACCGTCCGCCGCCCGTCCCTTCAACGTACGCTACCGACTCAGTCTAAGGGCGAACTGCACGACGCGCGGATCGGTCACAGTACTTATAATGCTGCCGAAAGCTGGTGTCCCGAAGCTGCCGTTTGGCTGTGCGAATGCCGGAGTATTTGTTATGTCGAACATCTCGGCTCGAAATTCCATGTCGGTGCGTTCGGTCAGCCTCGTATGTTTCGCGAGAGCGATGTCGAGATTGCGATACGCCGGCCCGCGCACAGGGTTTCGAGACGCGTTTCCCAGCGCAAACTGAGGCGTGGTTGCAAATGCGCCTGTGTTGAAAAATCGACCAGGTGCTCGCTGATCAGGAGACAGCGCAACGTCGCCTACGATGTTTGGGCGCTGAAGCACGAAGCCGGCAAACGCGTTGGAGTTTGTGGCTTGTGTCACCGTTACCGGCATACCAGATTGCAGCGACGCGATGGCGTTGAGGGACCATCCTCCCAGAAACGCGTTCATCACTCCGGATGATGCAAACCGGTGCCCTCGACCGGCTGGAAGTTCATAGATTCCGCTTACGGACCAGACATTCGGCATATCCCCGCTTGACGAATCGCGCTCCAACGAAGGTCGGTATGTATCGGCCGCAACAAGGCTGCTGGAGTTCGGAGAGGAAAGTACAGTCGTTGAAAACACCGACGATGCAGAATCAATGAGTTTGGAATGCGTGTACGCAAACAACAGGTACATCCGGTGACTGAACCGCTGCTCCAACTTCGCTTCGACGGCGTTGTAGTTGGTGCTTCCTGTGTTGTTGCGGTAAATCGCGACATTCTGGAAACGTGGAAAAGGCTTCAGCAGTTGCGCCGCACTCACAGTCTTTCCGCCAATGGGACTGGACGCCGGGATCTGCCCGAAATACGGATTTGGAACTTGCGCCAGCAGCGATGCTCCCTGCGCAAGCTGAGCCGTTGTGAGCTGGTTCAAGTTGAAGTCGGGAATCCCGACGTGCACGATGTGCGATCCCACATACGCAACTTCGAACGACATATTGTTGGTAACCTGCCGCTGCACGGCGAGGTTCCACTGCTGGGCGTAACCCGAACCCGCATCGCGAGTGACGGTATAGACACTCTGTCCGAGTCCAGCATCCGGTGTAAGCGGGATTGGCGCAACACTCGGACCCTGAGAAAGCGGAAACGCAGCATTGACGTTGTCCAGCGTTCTTTGTTGCACGTTTTGGATGAAGGGAAACTGCGGAGTAGTAAACGGAGTGGTGATGCCGGATTGATCGATGAAGACAATTCCATAACCAGACCTGACGACCGTCTTCGGCGTTAGGAGATACGCAAACCCTACCCGCGGAGCGAGATTGCTGTAATGCAGCTCGCGCGCGGAGCGAGAAAATCCGTTTTGACCTAGATAATTGAGCTGCTGCGTCTGCAGATTGAAAACGGCTCCCTGATTGTCCGCCTCGGTTGATGGAAAGTGCAAAGTCCAGCGCGCCCCTAGATTGACGGTAAGCCGATTGGTGACGCGCGAGTCGTCCTGAAGATAGAACTCCTCAATTTGGCCACGTGGCTGAATCACCTTCTGCTGCAGGTCAATCTGGAACGTATCAACTTGCCCGAGGAGAAAGCTGGCAAAAGCATTGCCGCTTGCTGTGACTCCCTGCTGATTTGTTCCCGTAACGGCAAATGCGAACGAACCGGTCGGATTAGGGGGCGCCACGCTGTTGAGCTGATACCAGCGGAAGTCAATACCTCCCTTGATCGTGTGCGCGCCGCGAGCATACGAGACTCCATCGACCAACTCCCAGACGGAGGTTCGAAAACTGGCGGATGTGCTGGCGGACGAACCTAGCTGCTGAAATCCCGTGAAGGTAAACAAAGGCAGAGCGTTATTGAATGCCGCGTTCGTGGGAATACCCGGAATGCCCAGAGCCGAAGAAGCCGTGTCACTTAAGGAAGTTCCTACACTGGTGTTGCCACGCCGGGTGTAACCGAACCGAAGATCGTTGAGGAGGCGGTCGGAAAACGTGTGCGTCTCACTGAATACCGCTTGCTGGCCGGTAATGTTTGACAAACCATTTACGCCACCAGTCCCGATTACCGCTCCGGTGATTGCCCCGCTACCATCGGGAAGCGGAGTGACCGGCTGCTCAACGTCGTGAAAGTAGGAATAACGGCCAAAGCTTCGATCACGAGCTGTGAGTAGCCCATCTACACGCACATCGAATTGATTCTGGTGATCGGCGTCGTTCGCCGTGCGAGTGAAGTTGTTCGCAGTGGCAGTTAGATTCGTAGGCGTTGGGAACCGTGACAGCAATTTCAAGGCCGCCGGATCCATAGGAACATTGATCACATCGTTCGGAAACTCCTGGCGTACGAACTTGCCTCCGGTGAACGTCGTAGTCGCTGGATTGAAAATGTGGGCTACGCCCGTGAAGATTCCTTGCCGTTCCGCGAGCGTCGGAACAGTCGAAGTGCGAGTTACCCCGATGAGTTGTTTTACTCCCTGATATCCAGCGAAAACAAACAGTCGATTTCGCACGATGGGAGCACCAATACTCCCGCCGTAAAGATTGCGCCGATACTCAGGCTTGGGGCCAGTCGTGGCGAAGTAATTACGCGCATTCAGAGCCTCGTTGCGGAAGAACTCGTACAAGCTTCCGTGCAGCTCGTTTGAGCCTGAACGGGTCGCAACATTCACCACCCCTCCATTGAAGCGGCCAAACTCAGCCGCTACATTATTCGATTCAACCGTGAACTCCTGAATGTCATCGATAATTGGGAAAAAGACGACCTGCCCAGGCTCGGGCTGCAGTGCTGAAATTCCGTCGTACAAGTATTCGTTCGTGCGTGGTCGTCCGCCATTGATACGCGGAAGAACCGTCCCCGGCGGTAACTCAACTCCCGGAGCAAGCGTCGTGAGTTGAACGAAATTGCGCGAGTTCAGAGGCATCCCGACTACTGCTTTCGTCGGAATATTGGTCTGAATATTGCTGGTCTGAGATTGAAATACCGGAGAAGTCGCCTCTACTGTGACCTCATCTTTCGTCCCCCCAACCTTCATTAACAAGTCGACACTCGTGGTTTGACCAACAGCGAGTGTCACATTGCTCACTGTTAGCTTCTGGAAGCCGGCCGCAACCGCTTCCAGTCGATACTCGCCAGGATTGAGACCGTCGAAGATATAGTCGCCAGACGCCGAACTCTTCGTTGATCGGTGGATGTCTTTTGTGATTTCGATGAGTTCAACGTCTGCATTTGCGACCGCTGCTCCGGAAGTATCCAGAACCCGACCATGCAGGCCGGCACGAACCTGCGCGACTCCAGCAGTTGAAAAGACGAGAAGGAATAAGAAAACAGAGGCTAGGTGGAAGCGAGTCACGTTCGAACTCCCATGGTGCTGCAGTAAACAGCGGAAATTGGAGTTTAACGAATGTATATGACTCAAATCGCATCGTCAAACGCTCTGCCCGGCAATCACTGTGGTCGCATCACCATAACCTCAGTTGACTTGATCAGCGCTGCCGCAATCTGACCTTTTGCAAGACGCATCTCGCGAACGGCGGCGGCGGTGATGATCGAGGTGAGGCGCTGTCCGCTGATGGAGAGCGTGACTTGTGCCATGAGTCCATCGACACGCAAGTCGATCACTCGTCCCACGAGTTGGTTACGCCCGCTGATCCTGCGAAACCTATCCCGCTTCTTAAACAGAGGATCGCGCGCGGGAATATCGGGCATTAGTCGGTCGATTTCAGACTCCGGAATCCGGTGATGCCCGCCGGGCGTTTTGACTGTTTTGATTTTTCTTCTGTAAATCCATTGTTTCAGGGCGGGATAGCTCACGCCCAGGATCTTGCCTGCCTCACTCACGGGATACAGTTTGGTGCGCACGGCAGCTCTCATACCCAACCTCCGTCTCCATCGCTGATCGCAAAGTACACATCAATTCTCACTGCAGAATCGATTCAATACGATTCACATCGTTGCGGTCAATTCCGCGAAGATAGCAGATAAGCTTGCAGTCGATTCGCCAGGAGGACTTCATGAGAACACGCGTCCGCGAGGTTCTAATACTTCTTTCGTTGTTGCCGGTCCCATGCATTCTTGTTGCGCAACAGCCTGCAGCGGTACAGATTGCCGGGAAGGACCTCCAATCGGTTCAAATAACAGAGGGGGACTTGAAGAAAATGGCGAAGGGTGCGCCACCCGTCCAAGGGGAATAAATTAACCGAGGTACGGGTTGTTCTTGATTAACCAACTACGTGACTGCTTGAAGTATGCCCGTACATTCGTGGAAAGGTGCTCTAACCATTCAGGTTTGGTCTCACCGCGTTCGGCAGCAAATTTAGCAAGAGCATAGCCGTAGACTTCCTCAGGAAGATAGCCAAGCCGCTGCATCGACCATCCCTGTCGTCTGTCGTCTTGATACTGGTTGAATCGCGCCGAGCAGTTGGAGGTGAAGATACCTAGGCCCAAAAATACCGTCAGTAAGTCAGTTAGCGGCTCGTGGTCCGGCGACTTGGGATCAAGTAGGCGTCCCCCAAGGAGAATGACATGGCCGAGCTCATGAGCAAGCGTTGCAACCAGAGAAAGAGGGTCTTTAAGCTGTGTGCTCCTTATCGCGACCACCATCTGTTCATCCTCGCTTAGCCCTTCGTCGCGGTTATAGTTTGTTCCATGATCGACGTACAATCCGGCGGGGCGATTTGCACCATCACCCCGCCAATATGGAAGAGCCTCGCGTAGGTGCTCGGTTTCATCCGGAAATACTTCAAGTTCGACTTTGCTGCGGTCCACCTTCAGGTATCCACAAACGCGGCGGAAGAGTATGGCTGCGGCGGCGGGTGTCGCGTCGTAGGGGTCGGGGAAATCCTCAGCGGTGGGCAAAGCAACTTTCGCTTCTACCAGACGTCTCCTACCCAGTAGCTTCTCCAGGCGCTGGAAGCCGTCATCCACCCACTGGCGATCTTCGTCACTAATTGGCAACTTCGGAGAAAAGCCCAACATTACAGAAGAGCTGAAACGATCTTCAATTGTAGTTCACGTACTGTCTGGGAATCATACGGCCGGGTGGCCGACTTGGTTCCCGTGTCGGTCCTTTGCATGAGACTTCCTGAAATCGGATGCACGATTTCTCGACGTTTCACGTTGAAACAAGAAAAGGCCGGCCACCCGCGACCCATTGTCTTGGAGTCTGATGTGAAAACCGAAACGGGAAGAAGGAGGGACCACCCAGGCCGCTTCTCACCCAATCGTGCCGCCAAGCGCTAAGCTCTTCACCGACTCCGCCGGTTGTGCCTTCTTATCGCTCGGAATGAAATCCTCGATGAAGTAGTTGTTGTGATGGATAGTGATGAGTACGTCCAAGCCAAAGATAACCAGGCCAATCATCAAAAACGAAACACCCTCATTCATCGAGAGAGGCTTGCCGTCAGCTCTCTTCCAGCCCAGCGCCGCGCCGATGAAGGCGAACGCAGCGAAGCCTAGAAGTATGTATGCATAACTCTGGCCTATGAGGTCGCCGAAAGCCAGGAACCACTTGCGGGTGTAAATGTAGGCGGCAGACGGCACCAGTGACAGCCAGTACATGGTCTTCTTGATCTTGAAGGAGAGGCCGCAACCCGGACACTGCTCCATTCCTTCCGCGAGTACGTGCTTGCACTCCGGACACAACGACATCATTGCGCCGGCCTTTTGTGGCACGCCTTCGTGGGCCTTGAAGAGCAGAGGCAGGATCTTCTGGATATTCAGAGCGTCGGCCCGCGAGATACGCCAGTAACGGTACTTTGTCCCGTTTTTGAACGTCAATTTCAGCATACGGCTGAGCCAACCCCTTACCTCTGCAGACTCGATCTCAGACCATGCGCAGCTGCGAATTCCCTTGTCCCACTGGTTGTTGCTCTTCACTCGCAGATGGAGGAGCCGGCGGTTGGTGAGTACGATCACCGTGGCCGAGGCGTAGCGGATATACCATCCCATCGTGTACACAATCAGTCCGGAAGCATGCCGCTGCACGCGGGCCACATACAGCACCTGCTCGCCGGGTTCGAGAAACTTCCCGAGCGCAGGCTGCAGCTTCTTGATCAAGCCGGAGGTCTTTTTTGCAATCGCTTTGCTGCTCTTGCCTTTGTAGTCTCGGCCAAGCACGTCCTGCCGAAGCTCCAGCGTGCCATTCTTGACCATCTCAGGCATCACGTTCTCGTGGACCATTGCATCGTTTGGGAACATTTGGGGCGCCTCTCCTAGGCGCGCATTTTATCCCGAAATGCAACTCCGTGTGGGCGCTCAATGAAAAGGAACTTCTTACCACGGTAACTTGAGCACATGGATTCCCATGCTTGCGTGTCGTTCGTAACGTGGGTTACGACTTTGCGTCCGGTCTTCCCACAACGCACAAGCGCAGGTTAGAGTATCTGGCGAAAGATCGAAATCATTCATGATGCTAGCCAAAGCGCCGGTGAGTCCTAGTCAGAATCCTTCACCTTCGTCCCCTATCCCATTGTCACTTTCCCGATGAGAGCGGAACCACGTTGGCCCGCGGTGATCGCCGTGCTGGCAGTGGGCGGAATCTACGTTGCCATCCCGGAATATCTGAGTCTGGGGCCGCGCTGGATTCTTCTTGCCGTGATGGTCGCGCTCACGATTCCCATCCTGGCCATGCATCGCGCCGGACTCGCGAGGCAGGCACGGTGGCTCGGAATCGTCAGCAATTCGATTCTCACCGTCGATCTCATCTGGTCGGTAGTTTTGCTGGTGCAGGCTTTGCCCGAGCACAAAGAACCGCCCGGCACGCTTCTACGCAGCGCCGGCGGGTTGTGGATCTCCAACATTCTGGTGTTTGCGCTCTGGTACTGGAGGCTCGACGCAGGCGGCCCGGGGCAGCGTGAGCAACAGGAAGGTCATCGCACTTCGGCATTTCTCTTCCCTCACTTCATGATGGAGGAAGTCGAGCGCCATAAGTCACAACTTGCCAGGTGGAGTCCGAACTTCGTGGACTACCTGTTTGTCGCTTTCAACACCAGCACTGCCTTTTCTCCCACCGACACGGCGCCCGTCGCCCGCTGGGCAAAAGGCCTCATGATGCTGCAATCGCTGATCTCGCTGACGATAGTGGTTCTGCTCGCCGCACGCGCGGTCAACGTGCTCTGACTTCGCGTCACTGCGAGTTGATCTTTTTCGGGAACCTGCATAGCATTCTTAGCGGCAAGCCAAACTCAACGAGGATTGCGGAGGTTTCCATGGAAGACGCGAAGCTATCGAGACGGCGACTGGTTCAGCTTGGTCTTGGGGCGGCTGCCGGGGCGGGATTGACTTCTGCGGCGGTCGTCGGTCTGGTTCAGCCTGCTCTGGCTCATTGGGATTTTGATCATGACGACAATCCATTTCGGGAAAATCGGGAGCTAGCGAAATCTATCCAGAACGCGTATGCGTTTCTGGATCAGATGATGGATGCCTATGCGCAGGGCAATACTGTCCGGCTGGCCCAGAGCTACGCTGACCAGATTGCTGGTGGATTGTTTACCGGTACCGGTTTCACGTACGACAATGCGCTGCTGTTGCTTGCATATCTCACTCGCGGGCGGCGAGGCGACATGGCTCGTGCGCAGGTGCTCGGCAATGCTCTGGTCTATGCGCAGAAGACGGACGCGAAGGCCGATGGCCGCTTTCGCCAGACCTACTCTGTCGGCAGCGCAGACTCAAATGGCGTATTCGTCAAGCCAGGGTTGAGTTTCTTGCAGGGCAGCGCTGTGGGCGATGTGGCGTGGGCCGGGATCGCGCTGGCTCAACTCTTCGCCCGAACTGGGATCAAGGACTATCTGGATGCCGCAGTCAAGGCAGCTACGTTTATCGAAACTACAACGCGCGATAACAGCAACGTTCCTCCGGGAGGCTATTTCTTTGGCAACGGCCAGAGCAATAAGTCGACTGAGCACAATATTGATGTCTACGCGCTGTTCACCATGCTGGCGAAGCTTACTGGTGACAGTAGCTGGCTCAATGGAGCACAGCATGCGCGGGGATTCATCGAAGCCATGTGGGACGCGCCGTCGGGACACTTCTGGACCGGCACATCCGATCCAACTCACATCTTCTTCGACAATTCTCCGGAAGACGTTCAGACGTGGTCGTACATGGCCCTGCTCGATCCTGACTTCCAGGCATCGCTGGAGTGGGTGAAAACGAATCTCGCGGCTACGGATACTTCCTTCGCTCTGAATAACGGTTGGGGCTTCAAAGGCAACTTCCGGGTGTACGGCTCGACGTATGCCAGCCTGAGCAAGATCGGTACGCTGCTGGGCGATGCAAGCGTCGATCCCGATGCTGTGTGGTGTGAAGGAACCGCACATGTGGCCGCCGCGCTGCTGGCTCGGCGGCTGCCCCGCGAAAAAGATATTCCCAGCTTCCACGGCGATGTGCAAACCTCGGGAACTTTGTTTGAAGGTGTCCAGGTAGCCCAGGCCAGCCTCGGTCATGGGCAAACGGTAAATGGGCATCCTTTAGTGGATGGTCAAGGAATTGTGGCCTCGACCAGCCCGCTCAATACCGGTTTCGGCTTCAACTTCTTCCCAATACGGCACATCGGGGCAACGTCGTGGCACGTGATGGCCGGGCAGGCCGCAAATCCATTTCAACTTGGGTTGCGGACACCATCCTTATGAAGTGTGGTCTTGGCAGGTTGCTGTTTTTCAAGGTTCTGCCCGCTGAGGCAACCGCATTGTTGCAGAAATGTAATGGCGTTCCGGTGTAATGTTTGCACTGCCCGACGACAACGGAATCTGCAACATTTTTTCCGCAACCTGTAAGGCCGATACCGTTCCCTAGACGTGCACTCGGGAGAAACCCACATGGACACAAGAATCTCCAGCATCTTGAGAGTTGTCTTCCTGATCGCAGTACTTCCCATAACGGTTCTGCCAGCTTGGCCGCAGGCACCCGCCGAAAAGAACAAAGTACAAGCTAACGCACCGGACAAGAGTTCTGGTGAAACGCGTGAGGTGGAAACACATTTTTCATCTGCTACGACTGCACCGAGTTTCAGAGCGGTCGAGCTACAGTCCGTCTCCACCACCATTACGCTGGCCAGGGAGGATGACAGTAAGAAAATTTACGAAGATATCGCCGCGGTCGGCGGAGTGACGGTTTTGTTCGATCCGGATTATGTGTCGCGGCAGATCCGTGTCGATTTGCACCGCGTTCCATTCCGGGATGCGCTAGAAGCGGTTGCCCTTGAGTCAAAGACGTTCTGGCGGCCAGTCACGCCAAACTCGATTCTCATCGCCGCCGACACTATGACAAAGCGCAGGGATCTTGAACAAAGCGTAATCAAAGTCTTCCCGATTCCTAACCCAACTCCAATTCTGTTGCAGGATCTGGCCAATACGCTGCGCTTAGCACTGGACATTACTCGCGTGCAGCCGATGGCAGAGGCCGGCACTATCATCGTCCGCGGCACGCCTGACCAGATCAGCCTCGCAACCAAGCTCATCGACGATATTCGCAAAGCGCGCCCGAAGCTGAACCGGTATCGGGTGGAGGTAAGAGTCAGCGAAATGGATGGGAAAACGAAGCTGAACTCCAAAAGCTACAGACTGTTCGTTCAATCGAACCAGCCGCAAAGTTTGTACATGCTCGTGCCGCCTCCGGCTGAGAGCCAGACGACTTCCGATAAAAGCAAAGACGCCCGGGAGTCCGGGTCGTATCAAAAGATTGACTGCGTCATCGCGTCAGAGAGCGAACAGACTGTTGCTTTGTCTATCAAAGGTACATTCTCAGAGTCTTTCGGAGACCAAGCTGGCCGAGCAAATGACGGCCGTCAATTTTCGATCGACGCCAAACCAGTTCTGACCCTCGACAAGCCGATGATCCTCAACAGCTTCGACGATCCGGCCAGCAAGCACACGATTCAAACGGAAGTTGCTGTCACGCGCCTGGCGGAGACTCCGTGATTGTTTACCGCGGCCGCGGAATCAGAACCGTCCCGCGGTAGCGGATGGGTGAGTCGGCTTCGACAAGCAGCAAATCGCCGGGTGCCGCACCCTTCGGTTTTCGAAGGGTGCGCTTTCGGGACTGTGCCGATGCCTCTCCCTGTTCCTCTTTTCTTACTCGTACCTGAGTGCGTCCAGCGGATGAAGGCGGGACGCTCTTCGTGCGGGAATGTAGCTCGCTGCGAGAGCGACGAAGAAGATCAGGAAAGCAGCCAGCACAAACGTCAGCGCGTCGCGGACGCGAAGACCATAAATCAGACTCGCCTCGAGCTTCGCCAGTGCCGCAGCGCCGATTAGGCCGAGGAATGCGCCGGCGGCTACCAGGCGCGCGCCGCGTCCCATCACCAGGCGCAGCACCTGGCTTGTATTGGCGGCGGGGGGAGCAACCGGATGCTCACGCCAGAGACTTGCGATTCTTGGCAGCACGAGCCAGACCTGCAGCCGGTCAGCGCATCCCATTAAAAAAGCAAGCTTTGGGGGCCCTTAATGCTTTCTCGAATCGCATCGCTTATTCTCGCCGCGAGCATTGCCATCGCGCTGGCCGCCTGTGGCTCGACAGGCACGACTTCGTCTGCTCCGCCTCCAAGCCCATCACCGTCTCCTTCGCCGGCTCCCAGTCCAACTCCAACACCCTCCCCGACACCTACACCCACTCCTGCTGCTGATAATTACCAGGCAGACATGACGTTTGAGGTGGGAAGAACCAACGGCGTCGCGGGAACGATTGGGCTGAATGCTACTTCTAACAACGGCAGCATAAGACTACAGCTCATCGGCGACTGTGGAGGACCAAATGCAAATCTGGTTCTGAATTTCTGGCCTTTTGGCGGAACATTTGCGCAACAGGTTCAGGTGGGTACGTTTACAGCGAACGCAGATGACACGGCGAACGCAACATTTCAATTCCCGCTGAAAGGCAACTTCGCCGGATTGTTCGAGGTTTATCTGCAACCGCCCACAGGCTCGAACTTGTGCCTGGCCAGCGGCCCGAATCCCTTGAACTCAGGTCAGTCGTACTCGACGCCGCTTCTGCCGGCCTCAAGTATCACCGGGGGCATTGGCACGCCTACGGGAAGCGCGTCCGGAACCGGCAGGGTCACTGTCACGGGAAACACGGCGAACGTTTCACTTAGCAATGCAAGTGCAGCCCAGAACTTTACCGTGAATAATTGCGGACCTACCATGCAAATTTGCACCGCCATAGGCACATTGACTACGGACGCGCAAGGCAACGCCTCCGGCGCATTCAGCATGAACGGCACAGGGGACGGCGGAAACTTTGTTTTGAGCGACAGCGCCGGCGCCGAGTACCTCTCAGGGTTTCACGTTCAGTAACGACAAGTACTCACATTCGTTGGGCGGGTGGCCCGCCTTCTATTCCTGTTTCAATATGGAACTTCGCGAGAGTGGGCACCCATTGTCTGGGAGTCTGATGCAGAAACCGCAACGGGAAAAAGGCTGGGCCACCCGTCTGCCCCAAACGAAATAAGAGCGAGCGCTTAAGTAGAGGAAGAATCGTATCGCAGGCAACCGAACGTCTTTCCCCCGTTCCTCTTTTCTTACTCGTACCTGAGCGCGTCCAGCGGATGCAGGCGGGACGCTCTTCGTGCCGGAATGTAGCTGGCTGCGAGAGCGACGAAGAAGATCAGGAAAGCGGCCAGCAGAAAAGTCAGCGCGTCGCGGATGCGCAGACCATAAATCAGACTCGCCTCGACTTTTACCAGCGCGGCTGCGCCGATCAGGCCGAGGAATGCGCCGGCGGCTACCAGGCGCGCGCCGCGTCCCATCACCAGGCGCAGCACCTGGCTTGTATTGGCGCCCAGTGCCATGCGGATGCCGAATTCGCGTGTCCGCTGCGAAACCGAATACGAGACCACGCCGTATACGCCGACTGCTGCCAGCAGCAGGGCGAGAGCGCCGAATTGGGTAACCAGCATCGCGGGCAGGCGCCGCACGAACATTGGTACAGAGCCTTCCACTTTGGAATCGAGGGTACCGAGTCGATAGATCGCGGTGTCAGGATCGATCTGCAGCAGCGCACGGCGGACGCTCTCTGCCACCACGGCCGGTTCGCCGGAAGTGCGCACAATCAGGTTCCCGAAAGGATTCGCTGACTGTGCGAACGGCTCGTAAACCGTGGGACTGTCAGGAGCGTCGAAGAATCCGTCTTTGATTTCGTCCACTACGCCGACGATCTCGCGCGGCTTCTGGGTTGGCGAGAAGGTGAAAGTCAAAGTCTTGCCGACGGCATCGCCGCCAAAGTATTTATCGGCCAGCGCGCGATTCACGATGAGCACCTCCTGCGAGATGTCGGTCTCGCGATCGTCGAACATTCTCCCTTTGAGCATGCGCGCCTGCAGCGTGGGGAAATAGCGGTTGGTAATGTTGCGGATGTTGGCCTCCGGCTGCACTGCGGTAGTGGGAGCCGCGTAGCCTTGAGGACGAAAACGAATGGTATTGCACGCGTTGCAGCTAAGCGGAAGAACGCTCACGACCGCGACTCCCTCCACTCCTGGAATCGCGCCAATCGCCTGTTCGATGGCGCGCTCATACGCGATTAGTTTTGTCGAGCGCTGCGGAGTGGGAGGATTGGTCTTCGGCGGCTCGGGATCCTGATAATGCGCAGGAGGCGCCTGGAACCCGAGAGTCAAAAGATTGTGACGGTTGAATCCGGGGTAAACATTCACCAGTCGCCACATGCCCATGACCAGCAAGCCGGATCCGACAAGCAGCATGGCCGCCAAACCGGCTTCTCCAACCACAAGAGCATCGCGTAGCCAGCTCTTGCCGGTGGAGGTGCGGGTATCCTGTGCCAATTCGGAATGCAGGTTCGCGCTGCCTCCGCGCAGTGCCGGAGCCAGCCCGAAAGTGACGCCTGCGACGACTGCCAGGAAGAAGGTGAAAAGCAGGACCTGCACATCAATGTGCATACGCTCGAGGAATGGCATGCTCTGGCGAACGCTGGCTGGGACACTCGCAACCAGCATCGTTACCGCAAAGCGGGCAACCGCAACTGCCGCGATCCCCGCAATTAACGAGAGCAGCACGTTCTCTACAAGAAACTGACGGGCGATGCGGCTGGCCGAGGCTCCGACCGCTCTGCGCACGGCGACTTCACGGGAGCGTCCGGCAGCTTTGGCAAGCTGCACATTCGCGATGTTGGCGCATGCGATGAGCAGCACGCATGCAGCGGCGCCGAGGAGCAGCAGGAGCACGGGGCGAATCTGTCCCACAATGGCATCGCGCAACGGCTGAAGGCGCGTTGTCAAGTCGCCGTTCGCCAGCGGATAGGCGGCGGCCAGGCGTGCGGAGATGGTTTCCATCTCTGCCGATGCCTGCTTGAGCGAGACGTCCGGCTTCAGCCTTCCCACAACATTCAACCAATGAAGATTGCGGCGCTCAACCATGAATCCGGTGTTTGGTGGGAGAGCAAAGAAGTCCGCTTGTCCGATGGGCGCGAACTCAAAGTCTGGCGGCGTGATGCCAACCACGGTGTAGGGTTCGTCGTTCCCGGCAAAATTTTGCAGTGTGAGCGACTGCCCGATGGCTGAATTCCCGCCAAATACCCGCTGCGAAAATCCGTGGCTGATGACAATTTCATGCGTAGCGCTTGGGCTGCCGGCATGAAACCAGGATCCGCGCTCGGGCTGAACTCCGAGCGTCTGGAAGAAATCGTCCGTCACTATGCCGCCGGAGACCAGTTCGACGCCGGTGGCGGTGTGCATGGTGGTTCCATTGCTGGAATATGCGGCGAGGGAAGAGAACACCGTATTCTGATTGCGCCAGTCGACGTAGGTTGGGTACGCGGCCTGATTCCCGGTGGATTCGCCATGCTTAATCATTGTGACCTGCACGAGTCGGTCGGAATCAGGGAAGTTCAGCGCGCGGAGCAGGCCGGCATCGACAAAGGTGAAGATCGCCGTGGTAACGCCGATCCCAAGCGCCAGCGTGACGATCGCAACAACACTGACAATCGGTGTCTTCAGCAGAATGCGAAATCCATAGCGCACGTCATGCAGGAAACCATTCATCACTCGCACCTCACGGAGTTCTCGCTAGCTTGCGTGAGCAATTTCCAGTCCGAGAAAACCCATACCTAAGCTGCTGAAAAGACGCTCGCCGAAAATTCCTGCGCATACGGGATTCGTCCACCCAGCGATACAGGTGTTCGGGAACGGACGGGGCGAACGTAGGTTGGCCAGAACGCCCGACAGCAAGAAGAGCTAACCACGAAGGACACGAAGGAACACGAGGGAAGCGCGGCTAAAGCCAGAAGGCCTTGACGGGTTGGCGATAGCATAAAAGCAAATGACTGGAGCTAGGAGCTTATGGTTAGCCTGGTACGCGGCCCTGAGTGCCGTGGGGCTATTCTTCACATGGGTTAACTTCTACGTCTTTTACCTACACCACATGTTCATAGCTGCCGCGCCGCGTTTGACTATCTATCTGTGGTTTCTTTTGTGGCCCATCCTGTTAATCTTCGCCCTTGCTAAGCTGGTCAAACACGCCCGAAGGTCTGTGGATTCAAACTGACCCACTACCAGAACCCGACACCGCTCACTTCTCCGCGAGCAATTGTGGGAGCATGAAACCTTTTTTAGCGCGCATTGCTCCCGTAGGGATTGGCTTCGATCGAGTATCTTCGCAACCAGCGGGCTACTTCCGTGTCGAACCGAAAGTGCATGGCCACGTCTGAATCATCCAGCATTCGCCACGGGCCTTCGTTCGCCCGAAACTCGACACGATCACCGTTTAGGCGGTAGTCGTTCCTCACGCCGCCGTCAAAGAACAGTCGCAAAGTAGGCAGGTAGTGCACGTCTTCAGTTGATGGCCCGAGTGGCAACATTTAAAGATGCGACCGATGTGGGTCACGATGCATGACGCCGACTCTTACTCGCTCCTACAATAATGACGGCTCGCCTGCGACTGGCTATCCCTAAGAAAATAAAGGCCGGCATGTTAGCTTGCCTTGGAGTGACCGTCCTCGCTTTGCTGCGAATCGGCTGGCGGAATTTCCTAGAGCAACGGATTGTGAAAATATTTTTTCTTTCGCTTACAAGTTGTTGCTGCGTCTGCGCGAAAAACTTTTGCGAGCAACGGATGAAGCTTGCCTGGAGCGCGCTCCAGATGCCATCATGCGAAGGGCGATGTTGCACGGAGTTTCCATTTCGGGAACTGCAGCCGAAGAGCTCGCTTACGAATCTGTGGCAGAGCTGCTCGCGGCCGCGGTCCTGCCCAACTTGGCAGGAGCGAGATGCCCTCGCTCTGCAAGCTCGAAGTCGATCCCATCGAGATCCCATCATGAGGAATGGGATAATCCCATGCCGATCCCATCACGATCGTGGGATTATCCCACCGGATCCCATTGGGCGGGTGGGATTCACTATGGGATCTCATGGGATCTCGTCGCGTAAGTCCTTTAGATCATGGGATCGATGAAAAAACATGCGAACACTCATCTCGACTGTCTTAGTTCTTGTTGCAGCCAGTTCTTGTACTCCGCAGGTCGATTCAAGGTCGCGTGGATATGGCTGTCCCAGAATGAGTAGGGGATTTCAGTTTGGATCAGGCCGAAAAGAGCCGCGGAAATTGGCGCTGTACAGCGTTCCCTGCAAATTCGCTGCTAATTCCCTCAGCGATTGCTTTTCCTCCAGTGTTTATGCGGGGTTGAGGCTCGGAAGAAAATTTCGCTGATATTTTCGCTGATAAATTCGCTGTTCCGAGGCCTAACAGTGAAGAGCAGCAAATTCTAAAATCACGGTCCGTGGGAGCGAAGGGCCTAGCTACTCGTCCTCATCGTCATCCTCGATAAGCAGGCCGCTGATGGCTTCTGCGGTTTCGAGGACGCGCAGATAGCGCTCGTGCCACTCGGTGGAGACTTCGTAGAGAAAGAGCGTGCCTTGGTAGGCGAAGCCTAGCTGCAGGAATCCGGTCTTGCCGATGTAGGTTCGGAGCCAGCGGGCGTCGTCGAGATCTTCGCTGTAGACCTCGTCCTTCAGGCGGTCGATCAGGAACTCGAGGTCCTCTTTGTTTAGGACAAAGTCTTCCATGGTGAGAAATGGAGCGCCCGAGGCCTTTGCCAGCTCGACGAAATCCTTCCACGCTTCGGGATTGCCGCTGTCCTTCCAGAGCACGCTGGGCATCTCGTCGCCAACGTAACCGGGAAAGCGGCGCATGCCGTGTCCTTCGATGAAGGCGGTCATGTCGTCTTTCACGTGATGTAGATCGTCGCTGCCCATCTTGCAAAGCTGCCATAGCCCACCTATCAGGCTGCAGCAGAAATTCGACAATACACCAAATTTTGGACGATGCCCAATTCTGCTAGGCTGCTAACAATGCCCGGATTCAAGCACCACATCTTTGTCTGCACGAATCAGCGCGAGCCGGGAAGTCCGCGGGGCTGCTGCAATCCTGACGGAAGCGGAGAGCTGCACAAGGCCTTCAAGGAGGCTGTGGCGGCACGAGGCCTGAAGGCGACAGTGCGGGCCAACAAGGCCGGATGCCTCGATCAGTGCGAGCATGGTCCGAATGTAGTCGTCTATCCGGAGGCGGTTTGGTATGGCGGCGTGACGTCGGAAGATGTGGCTGAGATCATTGAGTCGCACATCGTTGGCGGAGTTCCGGTGCAGCGGCTGCGGATGAAAGATGAGTGCGTTAATACGACGAGTTGCGAGCACAGGAAGAAATCGGGTGATCGGGCCATCGGGTGATCGGGCGAAGTGAGAACCTAAAACCCACTGAAGACTCTCTTTTGAACTGTCATCCTGAGTCCGCCGGACGAAGGATCTCCCGCGATGCATCAGTCTTAAATGCTGTGTCCAGGCTCTTTCACGAAACCCTCGTGTAAGAGCCGCGAAGCAGCAAATCAGTTTGAAATATTTCGGGAGATCCTTCGTCCGCTACGGCGGACTCAGGATGACAGTGTTAGGAGTTGCACTCGGTTCTTACTTCGCCCGATCACCCGATGGCCCGATCACCCGATTCTTGTTACACTCGAATGTTTATCCCACTCTCACAGACGGAACATGCTGGTTTCCAAAGAATATGTGGGCTACTTAGCCCGCCAAGTCACAAAAAAACTGATTGAAGGCGAGTTCATCGAGACCAAGAACCTGAACTCCACTACCGAGCGCGTGCACGCTGCGGTGCTCGAAGAGATGCAGCTCGAAGACCGCATCAACGACGAGGTTCGGCTGATCCTCGAGGCCTACCAGGACGAGATGCGCACTACCGGCGCGAGCTACCAGGAGATGTTCAAGAAGGTAAAGCAACAGCTCGTGCAGAAGTACAAGGCGGTACTGTGAGGATCTCGCGCGACAAAGTCAACAAGCTTGCCCATACTGTGGCCGATACTCTAGCTACGCTCGACGACGTAGAGTTCATCGAGGATCGCAACACGATCCGCACCGAAGCCCGCCGGATTCTGGAAGAGCTGCTCAAAGCCGAAGAGCGCATCGACGCCTCTGCGCGTCAGAAGATTGAGAGCCAGAAGCGCATCATCACCGAAGGCACGCAGGAGTGGGACATCCTGTATCGCAAGTACTACAACGAGGAAGTGAAGAAGCTGGGGATCTAGCTTCTGTCGGCTTCTGTCTTGTCATTCCGAAGCCGTAGGCGAGCAATCCCTATAGTGCCCAGTGCGCTTGCTTAAGCGATCTTCGTTCGCACCATCGTTCTTGAAGTCGCTAGGGATTCCTCTCTCCGCATCTCCGCGAGAATCACGCGGAGATACTGCGCTCGGAATGACATAAGGAGAGAGGCAAATCAGTATCCCACGCGGCGTCTCTCCGCCGGACTCAATCTCGCCCACAGTGACGTTCGGCTGCGTTCGATCCAGCGATTGTTCGGTTCAAGCGCGTGAGCACGTGCGAACCACTGATACGCAACAAAGTTGCTCTGCGTGACGCAGGTGCCGCTCCAGTAAAGCGCGCCCATCTTCACATCGGCTGAAGGATTGCCCGCGCTGGAGGATTGCCGCAGCAGATTTACCGCCGACGAGCAATTCTTCGCACGAAGCTGCTTGTTAGCTTGGACGATGAGTGGGTCCTTCTCGCCAAGCGACTTCGGCTGAGGTGCTTCTTCCTCCACAGGCGCCGGTGGAATCCGCTTGGCCTTCGTGGCCTTGCCTACGGGTCCGTCGGATTCAGGCTTGACTGAAGCGTCGCTTTCTTCATCGCTCGCGTTAGCGGCGGCGACTTTTGCTGATTTGCCGTGCGAGTTCTCGTCCGCGGCATCTTCGCCCGCTTTTGCTGTCTTGTCCGTTTTGCCTGCCTTGTCTGTCGTGGTTGCACTCTTCGCTTCAGCGGATTCCTTCGAGGCGGCGGAGTTCTCCGATTGAGACGATGACTTCGAAGATTCAGCTTCGGCAGACGCGTCCTGATCCGTGCCACTCTTTGCGGCGTTCGTTGAGGAAGAGTCGGTCGGCGGAGCAGGTGGCTTCAGCGAAGCCGGCTTGTTGGTCATGTCCGGGCCGCTTGGATCGACAGTCGCTCCATTGCCGGAGAGGATAGCGGCGATGTCGGGACCCTGGTTATGACTGGCGCGCCATTGGACATAGCCGAGCCCGCCTCCAACAATCAGCAGCAAGAAAAATGCCCAAGCTCGCCAGGAAACTCCGCGCGATACCTCCGTCAGCAGATATTCAGGGGTCTCACTGTCGGTGTCATAAACGAATCCGTCGTCCTTTGGTTTGTCGTAGACGAAGCCGCTGTTGCTGTCCTCATATCCGAGGCCGAGGAACGATGGACCGCCGATGCCGGTCGAACGAGTCGCAGGCTTGCGCTGGTGAACTTCCTCTGCGGCTTCTTCTTCCTGCACGGTATCGGGTGGGAGGTTTGCGACCGTCACTGACGAATAATTCGTGCGCCCGTTCGGCCCGGATGATCGAGCAGCATCGCGCGCAGGCTCACGTCGGCGATCAAGCTCGCGAAACTGCAATGGCTCCCGCGCAGGCGTCTCGATATCGAGGGGATCTTTGTCGTCGATCGCAACTGAACTCGCGGCCGATGAGAGCTTCGCGCCGCACATACCGCAAAACTTGTGATTTTCCGGACTGGAGTAGCCACACCGCTCGCAACGCATAAATTAAGGACACCTCGGCTTTCAGTAGCGTACCAAGTTAGATTCAAAGCTGCTGCCCATGGGCTTCCTGCGGCTCGCAAGAATTTGCCCTTAATTTGCCCTTAATCCAGAGTAGATCCCTTCACTCCAAAGTCACGGAGTCACGGAGAAAAGCCAAAGCTAACCACGAAGGACACGTAAGGATCACAGAGGATTGTTCCAGCTCGTCCCGAGTTCCTTCATGATCCTTCGTGTCCTTCGTAGTTTCACCCGTCTTTCTCCGTGAATCCGTGTCTCCGTGGTGAATGCTCGCTCGCGATGCGAAAATGGTCACGTGCACACTCCACTCTTCCAACTCGTGCAGAATGCCGCTAGTGCCGCGGGTTTCGAGCGCGTTGGCGTAGCTCCGGCTTCTCATCCTGAGATACGCGAGCTGGAGTATTTCCCTGAGTGGATCGATGCCGGTTATGCCGGTGAGATGGAGTATCTGAAGCGCCGCAGCGATTCTGGTGAGTACAAACGCAGTTCGCTGCAACAGGCATTGCCTTGGGCCAAGTCAGTTGTAGTAGCCGCGATGAACTACAATCCGCCGGTCCCAAAGTCAACCGAACCTGCCGCTCCAACACAGGGATGGATCTCGCGTTACGCTCTCAGTCCGGGCGATTATCACGACACCGTCTTGGATAAACTGCGCCGCGTTGAGTCCGCGCTAATGGAACACATGCGCAGCGTGGGTGCTGATGTAAGCGTTCGTTCGTATGTTGATACTGGTCCTGTGCTTGAGCGTGTCTACGCAAAATATGCGGGGATCGGCTGGTTGGGGAAAAACACTTGCCTCATTAATCAGCAGCTTGGTTCCTGGATCTTTCTCGGCGTGATCGTGACATCGCTCGAATACTCTGCTTTTGTCGCGGATGAAAAGCTTGAGATCGCGGCCGATCGTTGCGGCAGTTGCACGCGTTGTATCGATGCGTGTCCCACAGAGGCGATCGTTGCTCCGAGCCAACTCGACGCGTCTCGCTGCATCGCTTATTTCACGATCGAGAAACGAGGAGCGATTCCCGAAGATTTCCGCGAGCAGATCGGCAGACACGTCTTCGGCTGCGATATCTGCCAGGATGTTTGCCCTTGGAATCGCAGGGCTCCGTTCACAGCGAATCCGGATTTTCAGGTGGATGAGTCGCTAGTGAATCCTGATCTCGCTCAGCTCGCACGAATGTCTCGACAAGAATTTCGCGAACGTTTTCGCGGCTCTCCCATCTCGCGCGCGAAGCATTCTGGATTTCTGCGCAATGTCGCCGTAGCGATGGGTAATAGTGGGCACGAGGGATATGTCGACGCGCTTGAAGAGATGGCGGCGGATGGTGATCCAGTGGTAGCCGAGCATGCCACTTGGGCAATGGCAAGACTGAATCGAAAGCTTAGCAGCTAAGGAGCTTAGCAGCTAGAAAACGTGAAATCCCTTCCAACGTTTCTGTCTTTCGCCTCTGCGGAAGCAGAAATGCTGGAAGGGAGGACTGGGGGTGGGGTGGGTTAAGCGTTGCCGCGCACAACGTTCGACGCCTGGAGTCCTTTGGGACCTTTGAGGAGTTCGAACTCCACAACTTCACCTTCATTGAGCGTGCGGTATCCATTTTCCTGGATGACGGAGAAATGGACGAACACGTCTTCGCCTGTGGAGCGCTGGATGAAACCGTATCCCTTGGCTCCGTTAAACCACTTCACTGTACCCTTCTCTTTATTCACGAAAACTCCTTTCGCCTTCGAATCAAAAGTCTCCCCCTAATGGTCCCCAGGTTGGTTATCCCAGACTCCATTGAAGTGAGTAGTCGCAATCGAGGATCTGGTTCGTTTAACCGGTGCAAAAAGAAAAGCCGATTTCGCTGCGACTGGCGGCCGTTAGCAACCGTCACAAGCAAAACCGGCGTGCGTTCTCTTTCTACAGACTGCGACGACGAACAAGAACCTCAACCTCGAAAACTGTCGTGCAGATCTCCATCCGTTTAGAAGAAATCGTTACGCGACAATGCTGCGTTGAATGCGAGCGAGGGCATGATATTCAGAGACTCACGATTTTGTAAAGAAGAATTGCACAAACTCTGCTTCACGCCGAGCGGAGACAGAAAAAACCAGTAATGAGATGCGAGTTACCACACGGAATCGCTCGCCGTCTCACATTGCGCCACGACGAGCACGCGAGCTTTGACTGTCTGATCCCAGATCGCCTGTCTCCGTGCGCTACTGTCTCCGTCATGAAACCGGAAATTTTACGGTTGAACACCTGAGCGATGAAAACAATGTGCTCTGCTACGATTTCCACAGCATGTCTTCCACCCCCGGCACGGGAGTAACAGCAGCAAAAACTGCGGCATCGGAACCGTCTTTGACGCCTAATGCGTCGGTTCGCTTCTCGTCTGTCCTCCGTGAAAACGCCAGACGATTCCATTTGCGTTCACTCATGCGTTATCTCATGCAGACAGAGGTGCATACGTTTGCATTTAGCGTCGCGGCAAACGTGATTTTGTCGTTTTTTCCGTTCATTGTGCTGCTGTTGACGCTTACGCGTCAGGTATTTCACTCCCAAGCCATGTACGACGTGGTGCTGCAACTGCTCCGCAGCTATCTCCCGGCGGGACAGGATTTTGTGGTTCGCAGTGTGGTGGCTCTCACACCGCATCGTGGAATGAAGATTTTCTCCTTAATCATGCTGCTGATCTCTTCTACTGGGGTGTTCGTACCCTTGGAAGTCGCGCTAAACCGCGTTTGGGGATTCACCAGCAACCGAAAATACCTTGGAAATCAGGCAATGGCGCTCGTTATTGCGCTCGCCTGCGGCACATTGGCGCTGCTTTCTGTCGCAATAACAGCTAAGAACCAGACATGGTTGCTGTCGCTATTCGGCTCCCGTGATCACCTTATCTTCCGAATCGCGGCATTTCTGGTGATGAAATTGTTTGCGGTAGCCGCCAGTATTGCCATGTTTTTCCTTGTCTACTGGCTGCTGCCGAACGGCAAAGTACGCCCGTTGGCGGTGGTTCCCGCCGCAGTTCTCACCGGTCTGATCTGGGATTTGAGCAAGTACGCGTACATTCTTTCGCTCCATTGGCTCGATTTTCAGGACGTTTATGGCCCCTTCGCGCTATCGGTAACGCTCATGTTCTGGGCATTTTTGTCCGGGATGTTGCTGCTTGCGGGCGCACAATTGAGTGTTTTGCGCGCCGATAACTCATCTTCCGCGCACATATAATCCCACTTAAGCTCCATGAATGCGCTGCTCCGAAAACTGAAAGGGCGTCTTGTCGAATGGGGTTCCTACCCGCGCAGCGGACTCGCGCGCTTCACGGTTTGGGTAGCCGCACTCTACATTGCGTCAGAGATTCTCGCGTTCGCTACGCCGGCAAAGTCGAAGTGGGCGGGAATCTTCGCGGCCTGGGGCGGATTCTTTGAGTTTGTCCTCATCCTTTCCGGCATTCTGCTTCTGATTCGTTGGATCAGACGCAAGCTTCTGTGGCGCCTGCGCAACCGGCTCATCGTTACTTATGTGTTCATCGGCGTGATCCCGGTCGTACTGATCCTCGCGATGTTCGCGATTTCCGGATATCTGCTCGGAAACCAGCTCACGACGCTGCTCGTACATCGCGATTTGCTGGCAGAAGTACAGAGCTTGGACACACTGACCTCGACGGTTTCCGCGGAGATCGCAAGCCATTTGGAGAAGAAGGCCAAAGGTCCAATTCAGCTTTCCACCCTTGCTCCAGGCGGACCGACAGCGCACTTCCCGCAGTGGACGATTGCAGCCTGGTTGAACGCCCAACGAATCGAGATCATGAATGCCGGTTCCCCTCGCGAGGAACTGGCCGATCCCTCGCGCACGCTACGTGGCGTGGTGTCTTACAACCACGGATTAATCATTCGCAGCTTCCGCGAGCACAAATCACCGGCCGGGACTTTGCAGGTCGTAATGGTGGTACCCATTAGCGAGGCGCTTCTTTCCAGAGCTGTTCCCGACTTGGGACAAGTCACCCTATACGCGATGGAATTGGTAGAGAGCAAGACTGGAGGCCAGGTTTCGGTTACTTTCACCGATAAGAACGCCAAAGGAAATAAGAACTTCACGCCTATACCGGCGGTAAGTGCCGGTTCAGCGCCGGTTCCGGAGTACAGGTTTGATCCACGACTTCACTTTGGATCCGTTTTTCCTGCAAGCGAGTGGCACACAGCCAGCAGTATTCCAACATTGGTAACGGTAGACACGCGTCCATCGGTTTTGAATCATCGCGTGTTCACTGATCTGGGCGATGTCGGATCGGCAGTTCTGATCGCTCTCACTGCAGTTGCGATTGCTTTCGGCATCATCGAACTCATTGCGCTCGTCATTGGTGTGAGACTGACAAGAACCATTACGGGTTCGATCGCGCATCTGTATCGAGCCACACAATATGTAAATCGAGGCGACTTGACGCATCGCATCAAGGTCGAGTCCGACGACCAATTGGCATCGCTGGAAACATCGTTTAATTCCATGACTCAGTCTCTCGAGCGGCTGCTCCAGGAGCAGAAGGAGAAGCAGCGCCTCGAAAACGAATTGGCAATCGGCGCAGAGGTGCAGGCGCAACTCTTTCCGCGCGATCCGAAGGCTCTGGAGTCGCTGGAGCTCCATGGCATCTGCAAGCCGGCGCGCACGGTGAGCGGCGACTACTACGATTTTGTCGCACTCGGTGAAGAGCGATTGGGAATTGCCGTGGGCGATATCAGCGGAAAGGGCATTTCGGCGGCACTACTGATGGCGACAATTCACTCAGCCGTTCGCGTCTTCGAGCTGGGCGCCGAGCCGGAGCGTGGACAGCTTGTGGCAGCCGGAGCGGCGGCAATCGCCTCCACAGCAAACACACGGACGCGACGATGGTCAGTAGCCGCAGAGCGAATGCAATCGCCGGCGGATGTTCTGACTCTATTGAACCGGCACCTGTACAACAGCACTACGCCGGAAAAATACGCTACGCTCTTTTTGGGAATTTTTGACGGCCCATCGCGGAAGTTCACATATTCCAATGGCGGACACTTGCCTCCATTTGTCATTCACGATTCTGGCACTTCGAGGAAACTGGAAACCGGTGGATTGGTAGTTGGCCTATTTCCCGAAATCGTGCTCGAAGAAGAGGAAGTAAAGCTCTCGAAGGGCGACATCTTCGTTGCTTTTAGCGATGGCGTTACCGAGCCAGAGAATGAGTTCGGAGAATTCGGTGAAGAGCGCCTGCTCGATTTAGTGCGCAGTAATCGACATCTGCCGCTCGAAAGGATCTCGGAGATCGTGATCGCTGCGGTCCAGGATTGGATCGGCGAGAACGAACAGCCCGATGACGTAACACTGGTGTTGGCAAGGGTCAGATAGTACAACTGCCGGCAGGCGCGTCAGTACCATCCGCGGTAGCGGATGGGTCAACGAGCTTTACCCCGCCCGCTACCGCAGGCGGCACCGAGGAAGCATTGCGCTGGACCACCAGATTCGTCGACGAACAGCTCACCAGCCTAATCACCCGCGAAGCCCGACTCTCTCCGCTCGTTGCCCGTCTACTTGTGGCTCGTGGAGTAACCACAGCCGACGCTGCAGTTCGCTTTCTTGATCCCAAGCTAGACCATCTGCATTCGCCTTATCTGATGAAGGGAATGCGCGAAGGCGTCGCGCGTATTCAACAGGCGATCAGTACGCGTGAGCGCATCCTTATTTATGGCGATTACGACGTCGACGGCACCACCGCCATCGTCATCCTGAAACGCGCGATCGAAATCCTGGGTGGAGCTGCAGACTTCCACGTGCCACATCGCATTCGCGATGGTTATGGGATGAAAGATGACGTGATCGAGCGCGCCGCTGCCGACGGAGTGCGGCTGGTGATCAGCGTCGATACCGGCATCCGCGCATTCGCAGCAGCCGAGGCCGCCCGACGCGTCGGACTCGATCTGATCGTAACCGACCATCACCTTCCCGAAAGTGGACAGCTTCCCCATGCGCTCGCCGTCCTCAATCCTAATCAGCCGGACTGTACTTATCCATGCAAGTCTCTCTGCGGCGCGGGGATCGCTTTCAAGATAGCGCAAGCTTTGCTTGAAGCACGCGATGAAGCCGACGCCCGACGACGCCTGCTGCCCTCGTTCCTTAAGATGGCGGCAATCGCCACCATCGCCGACGCTGTCCCTCTGGTCGGCGAAAACCGTGTGATTGCCAAATTGGGACTCGCAGGACTGCGAGATCCCCGGAACCCAGGACTCCGCGCACTCATGACAGTCGCCCAGCTCGCGGACAAGCAACGACAGCTTTCGGCATCTGATGTTGCTTTCCGCATCGCTCCGCGCATGAACGCCGCTGGGCGCATGGATGTAGCTCAAACTGTTATCGAACTGTTCGAGGCTAAAGAAGAAGATAAGGCGCGCGATCTGGCGTCACGGCTCAATCAGCTCAACTCCGACCGCCAACAGAGCGAGCAGCAGATCGTGCAGTCTTTGGAGCAGCGTCTCACCGAACCTCAGTTCGCGGATGCGCGTTGCATTGTTCTCGATGGCGATGGCTGGCATCGTGGCGTGATCGGTATCGCCGCCACTCGGGTGGTCGAGCGCACGTACAGGCCCGCCCTCGTCATCAGCCGCGAGAATGGCGAAGGACACGGCTCCGGCCGTTCCATTCCAGCATTCCATCTGCTGGCGGCACTCGAAAGCTGCCACGAACTCTTCACCCGCTTTGGCGGCCACTCGCACGCTGTAGGTTTCTCACTACCGTCTGAGCGCATCGCAGAACTGCGTCAGCGACTCGACGATTATGCGCGCGACCGCCTCACGCCAAATGACTTGATCCCCGTGCTCGAAGCGGAATCAGAAATCGAGCTAAGCGGCATCACTCCCGAATTGATTCGCACAGTTCAGCGCATGGAGCCGTTCGGTGTCGGCAACCGCGAGCCGATGTTTATTTCGCGCAATCTGCGCGTGTTATTGCCGCCAAAGGTCCTGAAAGAAAAGCACACAAAACTCCGCGTGGAACAAACTAACGGAAGAGCCATGCGCTTCGACGCCATGGCCTGGCGCATGGCCGAACGAATCTCGAACGAAGGCATCCTCGCCAACGACTGTGTCGATGTCGCTTTTACGCTGGACGAAAATACTCATCCGGAGTTTGGCGGGATCGAGCTTCGGGTGTGCGATTTTTTTCGCAGTGGGAACCAACGCATAGATGAGACTGCGCAGGGAACGGCAGCCGTATGACAAAAGATTTTCTGGCGGGGCAGGAAGTCGATGGCCTACAGATCATAGACCCCCTTCAATCATGAACCCTAGTCACAACCAAATGCCCATCGCGCACGACCCGCCAGTCACGCGGTCGCCGCGGCTTTCATTCGGCAAATCTGGCGCAGCGCTGCGAGCCAGAGCGAACTAGCCATCTTGCTCGCGGCTGTACCCTGCGCCTCGTACCCTGTAACCTGATCTTGTGGCTTCGGTTTTCTCTCGCCTGCGATTTTGGGTAGGACTCTCGACACTGCTCATGGTGGCGGTTGTCGCTGGGTTCTATGTCTACGCACGCTACCGTGTGCAGCGGGCCATCCATGAGCTTCCCGCGAAACTCGGCGTAGACATTCAGCAGAACACTGAAGGCTTCACTTACTCACAGGCTGCAGGCGGGCACACCATTTTTTCCATCAGCGCCGCGAACGCCATTCGCTACAAGCAGGGCGGCAAGGCCGAGCTGCACAAAGTCAAGATCATTTCCTACGGGCGGCAGTCGGACCGGCTGGATGAAATCACTGGAGACGACTTCGAGTACGACGCGGAGAGCGGGGACATAACCGCCAAAGGAAGGGTCTCGATTGAACTCCAGGCTGTACAGCCGGCAACGGCCACTCCCGGTACGAGTCCCAAAAAGGTCGGGAGTCCGCTGCACCTTGAGACCAGCGGCCTCATATTCAACAAGATTACTGGTGTCGCAAAAACCTCGGAGAAGATCGCGTTCGTTTTGCCTCAGGGAAGTGGCTCGGCGGTTGGGGCGACCTACGATTCGAAGAAAAACACGTTCCAGCTTCGCTCTGACATTCATCTGTTGACCAGTGGGCCGAAGCCGATGAACCTGCGAGCCGATAGTGCTCTGTTTGAGCAGGAATCGCAGGAATTGATGCTCACAGACCTGCGGGCGCAATCTGGCATTCGCCGTTTGGAAGCGCAGCAAGTGATTTTGCATTTGCGCGATGACAATACGGTAGAGCGTGCCGACGCAAGCGGAGGAGTGAATGCCCTTGTGCAGGGAGTAAGACGTGCGCAGCTTCACGCCGCTGAGGCAAGTTTCACATTCGGAGCGCAGAATCAGGCCATCAGCGGGCGGCTCGCGGGCGGAGTCACATGGGAGACCAGCGGCTCCACGGCATCACGTGGGAACGCCGGGCGCGTCATTCTGGCGTTCGGACCTAACAATCAGATCAAGTCGGCGCAGCTCAGGGATAACGTAGATCTGGTTCAATTTTCTTCGGTCCAAAATGGGAAACAGATATCTCCGACGAAAACGGACGCGGCATTGATAGGACAAGGCCCACAGCCGAGGGCGGCTTTGCCACAACCGCCCTTGCGGCAGCCAGGTGTGCCGGAACAACAGGCAACAGAACAGCCGCAAAGCGCTGAGTTTCGCGGTGATGGGCTTGACTTGGTCGTTATAAACGGCAGCCAGGTCCAGACGGCGACTAGCATCGGAGCCGCCCAAGTCGCGCTGGCTACTCCACAAAAAAGTGGACTGACGGGCGCTCAGCCACAGAACGGAAAGACGGTGATCACGGCCAGTCGATTTGAGGCGAAGTTTGCGAAAGATAATCGAATCTCCACACTCGCTGGAAGTTCTCCGGTAAAAATCGTTTCTGCAGCGCCGGGCCAACCGGCCCGCATCAGTCAGAGCCACGATCTACTCGCGACGTTCAGCAAGGGCAAGACTCAGACGCTCGAAGAAGTAGTCCAGAGCGGGGATGTGCAGATGCAGGAAGCCAAGCGCTCGGCTACGGCGGATCAGGCTACGTTTAATCAGTCGAGCGATTCAATGGCCTTGACCGGAAATGTGCGCTACAAGGATGACGCGACCGGCTCGGCACTCACCAGCGACACTTTGGTCCTAAACCGGGCGACTGGGGAAACGTCCGCTAACGGAGGCGTCAAGACGACGTACGCCGAACAAAAGGCAACGCCCTCAGGAGGAGTGCTTTCGGCTTCGCAGGCGGTGCACGTCACTGCCGAACAAATGGTGGCGAAGAACTCTACGGGCACAGCCCGTTACTCAGGACGCTCCCGGCTGTGGCAAGGAGGCAATATCGTTCAGGCGCCTGTTATCGAGTTCAACCGAAACGGGCGCACTCTGGATGCCAGAGCGGAGGGCAGCCAGCGAGTTTCCACAGTTTTTGTACAGCCGGACAAGAACGGGAAGAACGCTCCCGTCGAAGTAAATGCGGATCGCCTGCGTTACGAAGAGGCCCAGAGAAAAGCGTTTTTCGAGGGATCAATTCTTGTCCACAGTGCCGATTCGACACTTCGCGCGAACAAGGCAGTAATCACGTTGAAGCCGCGAGCTGCTGGTCAGGAAGCCAAAACGCAACCGCCTAAAGCTCAGCAACAAGGTGCTCCAAACGAGGTGCAAACGATAGACGCAACGGGTGATATTCAGCTTGAGCAACCCAGCAGAAAAGCGATAGGTGAGCGTCTTGTATATACCACTGACGAAGGAAAGTTCGTTCTGACCGGACTACCCAGCGTTCCGCCTAGCATTTTTGATGCCGAACACGGTCAAGTTACGGGAGTTTCGTTGACCTTCTTCAACCGCGATGGTAGAGTTCTCGTGGATGGTAGCAATTCAACGTCCATAACCCAGACTCGGTTCAAGAAATGATGCAGCAAACCCTCTCGACCGACCAGATAGGCAAAGCCTACAGGGGTCGGAGGGTAGTGAACGGGGTCACTCTCCACATAAATCAGGGTGAGGTAGTGGGCTTGCTAGGGCCTAACGGGGCCGGCAAAACGACGAGTTTTTACATGATCGTCGGCTTGGTGGTGCCAGACACGGGCCGGATTGCGATCGATGGCGCGGACATAACTGATGTCCCGATGTACCTGCGGGCGCGAAATTATGGGATCAGCTATCTTCCCCAGGAACCTTCGGTCTTTCGCAAGCTGACGGTCGAGGAAAACATCATGGCCATCCTTGAGGCCCAGCCGCTCTCCTGGGAGAACCGGCGCAGCCGCATGGAGACCCTGATTGAACAGCTCGGACTCGGGCATATCCGTAAGACGCGTGGATATGCGTTATCGGGCGGCGAACGACGCCGCGTGGAAATCGCGCGCTGCTTATGCATTCGCCCGACATTCATTTTGCTGGATGAGCCGTTTTCAGGCATCGATCCGATCGCGGTGCTCGATCTGCAGAAGATCATTTTTGATCTGAAGGCCAGCGGAATCGGAGTGCTTATCACGGATCACAACGTGCGCGAAACATTATCGGTAACGGATCGTGCCTACATCATCAATCAAGGCAAGATCTTCCGCTCGGGGACGCCCGAGCAGTTGGGTAACGATCCTGAGGTGAAGAGAGTTTATCTGGGAGAGAGCTTCTCTCTCGTTTAACCAAGTTAAGAAATCCGGGCACTCATTGGAAGTTAATGGTCCTACTTCAGAACAAACTTAATCTCAAGGTCTCGCAGAAGCAGATCCTCACACCGGGGCTCGTGCAAATGGTCAGCGTTCTTGCGCTGAACAAGCTCGAGTTGAAGGAGATGATCAATGCCGAGATCGTCGAGAATCCCGTTCTGGAGGAACTCGAATCCAATATTCCGCTGCTCGATCAAGTCGCTGGCAGGGAGGCTGATCGCGAGCGTGCGGAAGCCCCTGAACAGCCACCGCTCACCGCGGGAGAACAGGCCGGTGAGAAAAAGGATCCGTTCGAAGAAATCGATTTCGGCTCCTATTTCAAGGACTATCTCGATCCGGGATTCCGGAGCCCACAGGATTTTGAAAGCTCCGATCGTCCCTCGTTTGAGAATTTTCTTTCCAAGCCTGGTAATTTGACCGATCACCTGATGTGGCAGCTCGGCGCCGTGAGTGTGCTGCCGGAAGTTCGTGCTGCCGCTGAACTCGTGATCGGCAACTTGAGTGACGATGGTTATTTAGTCGCCTCCGATGAAGAGCTGATGGCTGCTGCTCGCGGCGAGAGTGTTGAACTTGAGACTGCTACTCCACCCCCGGGGACTAATGGAACGGCCACTGCGGCGAAGAATGCAGTCCTTGATCCAGACGCGGACGACTCCTTCATTCACGAGCCCGACGAAGTTCTGGTTGGCAGCTACGTTGGCGCCCAGCCGATGACAATGGCACCAGCGCCAACTCTCAAGCCTGCAGTTTTACCAAGTCCTTCGCTGACTTCCGGGCAGCGCGAGCCAGCAGTTGAACCTCCATTCACCATCGACGACCTGCGCGAGGCTATCGATCTTATTCGCCAGATGGATCCGATCGGCGTGGCTGCCCGTGACCTTCGCGAGTGTCTGCTTCTGCAACTGCGCGATCTGGAACATCAGGTAAACAATCGCGTTCTGAACGGCGATTCCGAGATCCAGAACCAGCACTTGGCGCAGATTCAGACAGCAACAGCAATCGTCGAGACACAACTGCGCAATGTGCAGAACCGGCAATATAAGGACATCGCTCGTGCCATCCAGCGTCCGCTGGATTCAGTGATGGATGCTCTGAATTTCCTCAAAACGCTCGATCCCAAGCCGGGGCAGCGTTACAACCAGGTAGAGCCGCGACTGATCGAGCCCGACGTTGCCTTCGTGAAGCAGGGCGATGAGTACTTCGTGCTGATGAACGAAGACGATATTCCTGTACTCCGGTTGAATCCCGGATACAAAAAGTTGCTTAATCGCGACGCCGCCGAAAAAGATGTTCGCAATTATGTGAAAGAGCGGTATAAGTCTGCTATTCAGCTCATGAAGAACATCGAGCAGCGTAAGCAGACGATCCTGAAGACCTGCTACGCAATCATCGGGCGCCAGCGAGAATTCCTCGACCACGGCATCGACCAATTGAAGCCAATGATGATCAAAGAAGTGGCCGAGGAAATTGGAGTTCATCCTTCCACCGTGAGCCGCGCGGTAGCCAACAAGTACGTGCATACACCGCAGGGTGTCTACGAGCTGCGCTACTTCTTCAGTGAGAGCGTGAACGGTCCGGAAGGTGGCGGGACCTCGCTGATGATCCTGAAGCGGCGGGTAAAGAAGTTGATCGAAGAAGAAGATTCGCGCCGTCCGCTGACCGACGAGCAAATCACGCGGATTCTGCAGTCGCAAGGAATCAACGTGACACGGCGCACTGTGGCGAAGTATCGTGAGGATATGAAAATTCCAAGTACGCATCAGAGACGCGTAAAAGACTAGAACTGGCCATTTTGACGGTTGCCGATTGGCAACGCGGCTGATTTGCTGGAGAGGAGGAACCGGAACTCACACAGACATGTAACTGAGTGCAGCAAAGCCTTTCGATTCACAAGGACCAATGTATTCAGGAGGGAGTTAATGAACGTCGAGTACACCGGAAGGCAGTATGAAGTCACTCCCGCAGTGCGCAAGCAGGTGGAACACGGCTTGGGCAAACTGGAAAAGCTCTTCGGCAGCACGTTCGATTCACACGTAATCCTCACCCTCGAGAAACACCGGCATATCGCCGAAATTACCGTAAAAGTTCGCAATCATCCGATCGTCGGCATCGCCGAATCGACCGACATGTCCGTCGCCGTCGGCGAAGCGCTCGACAAGATCGATCGCCAGGCGATCAAGTACAAGACGCGCTGGCGGGCAAAGAAGCGCCACGCGCGCAAGACGCAGTGGTCTCCGGCGCTGGACAAGCAGCAGGCACAGCAAATGGCCGTCGGCAGTAATGCCGCGACTGCTGTTCCCGTTGTGGTTCATTCATTCCCCGCCGTCGCCAAACTCACCGAGGCCCATGTCGTAAAGTCGGACGACTCAGTAGCGATGCGTCCGATGACGCTCGAAGAGGCCGTCAAAGAAGCCGAATTCCGCGATCGCGAAGTGTTTGTCTTCCGCGATCCCGAAGGCCGCGTCAAGGTGCTGCACCGGAAGAAAGACGGCAAGATGGAGCTGATAGAAGCGCCGTAACAGAATCGGGTGATGGGGTCATCGGGTGATCGGGTGAAGTAAGAACTGAACTCACTTGCTTTTTTGGGTCGTTCAGAGTCACGACATCTGGATATATCGAGAAGTCCGAATCTCCAAGTCTTCCTTCACCCGATGACCCGATCGCCCGATTCCCTGCTACCATTCGCTCATGGCAACTGTCGCCAAAGCCGCGCACGATACGGCGAAGATCTCCCGCAATTCCCATCCTCCTTCCAAGAAGAAGGGAGGCCCCACCGAACTAGTGCTCATCACTGGAATGAGCGGTTCGGGCAAGGGCTCAGTCCTCAAGGCGTTTGAAGATCTCGGGTACTACTGCGTCGATAATCTTCCCCTGGAGCTGATCCAACGCTTCGCTGACTTGGCACGACAATCTCCAGAGATCGAGCGTACGGCACTCGTAGTTGACATTCGCGAAGGCGGAGCGCTGAATCGGCTTCCGCAGATTCTGAAGCAGGTAAAGAAGACCATCAAAAACACTCAGGTGTTATTTCTTGAGGCTTCGGACGATTCACTGGTTCGTCGCTTCAGCGAGACGCGTCGCCCTCATCCGCTGGGAAAGACCTCATCGATTTCAAACGCGATCAGCACCGAGCGAAAGCGCCTCGACTTTTTGCGCAACCTCGCCGACGTGATCATCGATACGTCAAAGTTCAATGTTCATGAACTGCGCTCGCACATCATTGAGAAATTCCAGGAAGGAACCAGCAACAATACGATTCTGGTGTCGTGCGTCAGCTTCGGCTTTAAAAATGGCGTTCCCAACGATGCCGACTTGGTATTCGACGTTCGCTTTCTGCCGAATCCACATTTCATTCCCGAATTTCGTCCTCTGACCGGCCGACATCCCAAAGTTGCAGCATACATTCGACAATTTCCGCAAACGCAGGAATTTATCGACCGAATTTCGGAACTGTTGGTTTATCTAATGCCGCACTATATCCGCGAAGGCAAGAGCTACCTGACGGTCGCATTTGGATGCACGGGAGGTCAGCATCGCTCGGTGATGATCGCCGAGGATGTAGCTAAGCGGCTAAGCAAAGCCGGATATAAGGTGAAGGCTCAGCACCGGGATAGCCCGAAGTAGCTGGTACTGCTTCCAATTTACGATCTAACCGCTATCCGACCCTCGTCATTGTGAACATGCCGCTGCCACAACCTGCTACGGTCGTCGAAGAACTGAATGTCCCGCTTGCGGACGAACCAAGGTAAGCTAGCGATCCGCTTCCCATAATGGTGCCACTGGTTGAGCCGGACGTGAAGGCAACTGCGACACTCAAGTTAGATCCCGTTCCGGAACTCACCTGCCCTGTCACGTTGAATGTTGTTCCCGAAGGCGCGATTGCGGGAAAGCAGGACGATGCAGGATTGTTCACCGCGGTTACGGTCCCGCTGAGACTATTGCCGTTCTGGCTAAAGCTCACAGTCAATCCGGTGCTTGGAGGTAGCGTTGAGCCTTGTGCGCCGGAGGGAGCGAACGTCATGTTCCATGCTCCAGTAACAACTGGAGTCTGATTAGGCGAGTTCGACATCCCGGAATAACCTCCGCAGGCGGCAAGCAGGCTGGCGCCGCAGATCGCTAGAAGAATTGCGCTCTTGTTCATGGCTTCTCCCTGTAGTTTCTTGAAGAAATGGTAAGCCGAGCCGACGTCAGTTTTCACGGGGGCGTGATGAGATTACCGGGACGAAAGTTGATATTGATTTTGGTCGCACAAAGACCTTAGTTCCCCGAAAGGGTGAAGCTCGCATACCCAGTTGGATGTCGGTTTGGTTCCTTTCTGGGAAGCGATGTTTGTTAATTACCCCTTGCAAATTACTAAAGGCGCGAGACTTACCACGCTGTAATAGCTCTGATTTGTATTATTAATTAGCCTTTCACCTGTGTCGGCTAATCTAATGTGAATATGACGGAAAAGCTCGCAAAACGATACATCTTCGCCAGCGATTTTGACCAAACCCTCACGTTCAATGACACCGGATACGTGTTGAGCGAGATGGTGGGAATTCCCACTTCGGAATTCGAGCGCAGAGCTCAGGGAATGGCGAAGCTGAACCTTGTGCAGCAAGGCGCGGAACTTGCCTATTTATTGCTGCATGATCCGGAATTCAACTCTAAAGTTCGCAAAGAGCACTTGTACGAGGTCGGGAAACAGATTCGCCTCAAGGAGAACATTAAGCTGCTCTACGAAATTCTTGATGGCGATATCGATGGACACCACTTTGACTTCTATGTGCTATCGGCCTCACCGGAGGAAGTAATTCATTCGGCTCTCGAAGGAATAGTTCCGAAGGATCATATTTTTGGAACAAAGCTCGTGTATAGCGGCAGCGGACAGGTTGAGAGGCTGGAGCGGGCGACTGCCGGCTATGGCAAGGTAGCAGTGCTCGATCAGTTGCAAGCTTCGCTGCAGATCGCGCCTGATCACATTGTGTATGTGGGCGACGGAAGTTCCGACATTCACGTGATGCTGCACGTAAACACGCGCGATGGCTTTACCATCGCTGTGTCCGAAGCCAAACACGTAGCTCACATTGCCAAGCGAACGCTGTTAAGCACGAGCGCGCTCGCCGTGCTGGCGCCAATCCTGCAGGAGATCGTCGGATGGCCGCGGCTGAAAATCCGGAAGCTGTTTGAGTCCCACGGCCTTCTGGTGCAGGAATGGGATCAGGTCCGTACAGACTGGCTAACCCTGCGCTCAGCACAGGCCGAGCCTGAGCAAGCTGCTGCGGCGAACTGAGTCAGATCCAACCGAGCTTGCGATAACCGTCGTAGCTGACCTCAAGCGCGCGGCTTATGTCATGTCTCAATTCCGGAGTGAGCTGCTTCACATGGAAGCAGCTCTTTCCTTTTAAAAGCTTCAGCAGGGCTGGGGACAATTTCAATTCTGCAGGGATACGTCTCTACTGTGTGCGCGCTACTCTCCGGCAGCTAGCAAGCCGGCATTGCGCAGGATGCGGCGCACTTTTTTGGGCGACACTGACAGTCGTTGGGCCACACGCGAAACTTTGCGGCCCTCGCGAATCCAGACTTTTGGAATCACGATCTCTGCGAATTCTTCGGTGACTTGCTGAAAAGTCTTTTCCCCTAGCATTCCTTCGGACCAGGCTCGGAGCGTGTCGTCGATCTTGGATGCGCGCAGGATACGCGATTTCAGCATGGCCATCTCTTCCCACAGGTGATCGCGATCCGCAACTCCGATTAACGACGCCGCGAGTTCGACATACTGCTTGGCTTCATCCCAATCCTGGAAGAAGTCGTTGGCCGCACAGTTTCCGCGAGCGAGGTACGCACCGGCGGTGAGCCGCCGATTCTCTGTGTGTTTCGCCAGAGCAATGGCCTCTTCCGAATGCTGACGGGCGAGGTTGGCGTGCAATGCAAGGTCGGCGTCTTCGATCTGCTCCTCCACACGCGCATTTTCGGCGGCTGACTGCAGCAAGCGGGCACGCGCCATCAGGATGTGATCATGCTTTTGCTGTGCTAACTCGTACGCCTTTACGGCCTCCTGTGAAGCGCGATCAATCTCTCCCTGATCGAGATGGAGTTGTCCGGCGTTCACCAGCACCGTTCCAGTGCCGATGTGATTCTGATGATGAGCGTAAATTTCCCCGGCACGATGTAGTTGATCCAGGGCCTCACGACAGAGCTTGATGTAGCGCGAATGTGTCGCGCCGCGCGACTCAACCTCATCGACTCCTCTGTTCGGTCCAGGGACACGCGAATCAATGCGCTTGCGGAGTTGCAGGGCAATCAATCGTTTGACGTACGCAGCGTTCACCAGAGCACGCGCGAGATTGCGATGGTTGGGGTAGCGACGGGCGTAGATAGCAACCGCCTTGTCGAAATGATGAAGCGCTTGCGCATACTCACCGGAGCGCCGTACGATGCGTCCACGCGCCGACTCGATGTTTCCCAGGGCAAGCCAATCGTCTGAGGACTTGAGTCCAGCTTCCGCCTGATCGAGCAGGCGCAGTCCTTCTTTGGGACGCCCTAGCTGAAAGTTAATCCAGCCCTCCTGGACGTGGATCAAGGCAGTAAGGTTCGAGGCATGCACGCGACTCGCGAGGCGGCGAGCCTCAGCTATATCGTGCAGCGCGGCATCGTATTCACCCTTCTTTCGGTGTGCGCGGCCTTTCCAGAAATGGGCCAGCACCACGAGTCGAGGATCGTTCAGTTCACGCTCCGCCTGAAGAACGAAGTGCAGCAGGTTGATCGCGGAATCGGCGTCCTCCTTTGCAATGCAACTGAACGCCTCCGCCATTCGCAGCAGCAGATATTCGCCGATCGGCATGCGCCGACGCTGCTCGGCAGAAAACTTGTGCAGAAGAGACTCGATCAACCTCTGGTCGGCATAGCCAGCATCCACCCACTCGGCAATACAGAGCACCGCATGTGCCGCGCTAGTTTGCTGAGGATCGAACCTTTCGAGCTCACTCGCGTTCTCGTCCAGGATTTGAAATCCCTCCTGGATGCGCCGAAGGGCGAGCGCTTGGTTCAGGATGCCCGTGAGTCCGAGTAGCGCCGACATGGGCGGATTGTAGCCCACTCATCCATATCGGTCTATAGCGGCCTGAGATTCCAGCTATTCTATCCGTTGATTATGTATGTAACCTCTTATTTATCAGCGCTATATTGTTAGTTTTCACAGAAGGCGGCTCCAGCGTTTACTGGTCCGATTCGGACTACTCCGCTTGCCGGATCCTCACTTTTTGCTTCTAATGGGACGTACTTGCAGGCAGCAAGACTTTTCTGGAGAGAGCCATGATTCGAACGCAAACCGCAGATTGGGATTGGAACGCTACCCGCTGGGCAGGCATCACTCGCCCCTACACAGAAGAAGATGTTGAGCGCCTGCGCGGAACCGTCCGAATTGAATACTCGCTTGCTCGCAAGGGGGCTGAGAAGCTTTGGAAACTCCTGCACGAAGAACCTTATGTTCCAGCCCTGGGAGCCTTGACCGGGAACCAAGCGGTAGAAATGGCGAACGCCGGCTTGAGAGCCATCTATCTGAGCGGCTGGCAAGTGGCCGCTGACGCAAACCTGGGCGGTCAAATGTATCCCGACCAGAGCCTCTATCCCGCGAACAGCGTTCCCAATGTGGTACGAGCGATCAACAACGCTCTACTGCGCGCTGACCAAATCGCGCACAGCGAAGGACGCGACACCATCGACTGGATGCTCCCCATCGTCGCGGACGCCGAAGCTGGATTTGGCGGGTGCCTCAACGCCTTTGAGTTGATGAAAGCGATGATCGAGGCTGGGGCTGCCGCCGTACATTTTGAAGATCAGTTGTCTTCGGCGAAGAAATGCGGACATCTTGGCGGCAAAGTCCTCGTCCCAACTCAAGAGGCGGTACAAAAACTGGTCGCAGCTCGTCTCGCTGCCGACGTCCTGGGCGTACCGACACTCGTGGTTGCCCGCACCGACGCTAATTCAGCACAGCTGCTCACTAGCGACTGCGATCCATGCGATCGCGAGTTCATCACCGGCGAGCGCACGGTGGAAGGCTTCTATCGGATGCGTGGCGGACTCGACGCTGCCATCGCACGCGGCTTGGCTTATGCTCCGTATGCGGATCTGATCTGGTGCGAGACGTCGGAGCCAAATATGGAGGAAGCGCGCCTCTTCGCGGAAGCGATCCACGCCAGGTTCCCCGGCAAGCTGCTTGCCTATAACTGCTCGCCATCATTCAATTGGAAGGCAAAGCTTTCGGACAGCGACATTGCCAACTTCCAGCGCGAGCTGGGGAAGATGGGCTACAAGTTCCAGTTCGTCACGCTGGCGGGCTTCCACGCGCTGAATCTTTCTATGTTCGAGCTGGCTCGCGAGTATGCGCGCACAGGAATGGCGGCTTATTCACAATTACAGCAGCGCGAGTTCGATCTCGCAGAGCGCTTTGCGTACGGCGCAGTAAAACATCAGCGCTTCGTTGGCACCGGATACTTCGACGCAGTAGCGACCGTAATCTCGGCCGGACAGACTTCCACCCGCGCGCTCGAAGGATCCACAGAGGCAGAGCAATTCGAAAGCAAGCCGGTAACGACGCATGCTCCGACGAATGGTCATACAGCCAGCATTGGCCATGAAAAGACAAATGGGCATGCGAAGCCGAACGGTCATGCGGCGAAGTTTGAAGCGAAAGCAGAGGTATTTCCTCGATTCGATGAGGAAGAAGTGGCGCTTATGCCTTCGGGAGACTAGTTCACTGACTTCGTCCCCCGGCGGCTCCGCTGCAACCACAGCGGAGCCGTTTCCATTTTTGGGAGCCACTGAGAAGATTAGTCACTACCAGAACTCCGACACTCTCAGAGGCAGAGGGCTGTAGGCCTGGCTGGCCAAACGCGAGCCCAGTCCCGGAAGGGCTGGGACCATATTTGAGTTGAATTGAGCGCTGTAGGCGCGACACTCACTGCGTTTAGCCGAAATCAATTTTGCGATTGGCGAGGTCTAAACCGCAACGCGGTATTCGCATTTTGGAGAGGTACCGCGCCTATGGCGCTCGTTTGTTTCGAATCGCAAGCCCAGCCCTTCCGGGACTGGGCTCACGTTTGGCCAGTCGGGCCTACGGCCCTCTCATTTTGGAACGCTGGGGGGCTGCCCCATGGCAAAGCACACTTCTGATTTCTGACCAGGACTTCCGCAGCTCAGTCTCAACTCACCGCCGCCCGCAGTATATGGAAACTGCAGAGTCAGCGTCTGCGAACCAGAATCGAACGATGCTCGCTTGACGGCCTTGCCGTCCAGGGTGATGCTTACGGGCTGGCGCTTTACTCCATAGATCACCGCCTGCACTTCATTAAACCACGGCGTGAAACTTCCCAGCTGTGGCGAGATCTTCATACGCAGGGCGTCTTCGTATCCTTCGCAGGTGTAATCCACGCGCAAATACTTGCCATGCGTGTAATCGAAGCTCACCCCATCATCCATGTACAGCGAACCCTGGCAGGTGCGGTCGGGATAGACACGCAGTTCCAATGGACCCTGGGGCTTCTCGGCAGTGCTTTGTATTAGCGGTTGGCGTGGAATGATCGCGCCGCCGCGAACATAGACGTGCAGGGTGTCGAGTGCTGGCTTCACCGTGATCTCACCGGATTGAAGCTGTTTGCCCGTCCAGTAGTCGTACCAGACATTGCCGCTTGGCAGCATCACGCGGACATCCTGGAGGAATTCGTAGGGCTGAGGCGCAACCAGCAGATCGTGGCCGAACAGGTATTGACTGTTCGCCCATTCGCCTTCGGTGAGTAGCGGTTCCTGATCCGGATACTCGAGAAACATCGGACGCATCAACGGGATCCCATCTCGGGAAGACTGCTCCATGCCCGTGTAAATGTATGGAAGCAGACGATACCGCTCTTCTATGTAGCGCTTGCGAATGGCTTCATGCTGCGGACCATGCACCCAGGGCTCCTGGTCGGCGCTTCCCTTTTCGGTATGGTCGCGATCGATGGGATTGAAGGCGCCCAGTTCCAACCATTTCGTGAGCAGGTCCGGCTGCGGGCTGCCTTTATATCCGCCGATATCGTCTCCCACAACGGGAAAGCCGCTGATACCGAGATTCTGGAGCATTGGAACCGAAATGCGCATGTGGTTCCAAGTGCTCGAATTGTCACCAGTCCACGTAGCGGCGAAACGTTGTCCGCCGACGTAAGTTGCGCGCGTGAGCACAAAAGGCCGCTCGTTCGGGCGAAGCTTCAGCAGCCCTTCATACGTTCCTTGAGAATTCAGCATGCCGAGAACGTTATGGATCTCGCGCTGAGTTGTCTGACGACTGGGTTGGCCCGGTTCCTCCACACGATCGACCGCATCGACGGGCATGGTCTTGCTCGGCACGTCGAACACGGAAGGCTCGTTCATATCGTTCCAGAAACCGGCCACACCATTGTTGACAAATTCTTTGTAGAGGCCGCCCCACCAGTCGCGCACAGCTTTGCGCGTGAAGTCGGGGAAGACACTGGTCCCGGGCCAAACTCGGCCTGCATACTCGCTGCCGTCAGGGTTCTTAATGAAAGCATCGATCGCTTTGCCAGTATCGTAAGGAGCGTATCCAGGCTCCTGCTTGATGTGCAGATCGGTAATTGCGATCGTACGCACGCCCTGCTTCGCGAAGTCACGAACCATTCCGGTGAAGTTAGGGAACTTTTGCGGATCAACCGTGAACACACGGTTCTCGCGCTGGTAGTCGATATCGAGGTAGATCACGTCCAGCGGAATCTTCTTCTGCTTGAACGTCTGCACAATTTCGCGCACACGGGATTCAGGAAAGTAACTGTACCGGCATTGCTGGAATCCAAGGCTCCAGAGTGGTGGAAGCGGAGACCGGCCCACCAGCGCAGTAAACGTGCTCACCACCTGCTTCGGACGCGGCCCATAAATAAAGTAGTAGTCGACTTCACCGCCATCGGCGCCGAACGAGTACTCGTCTGCCGACGCCTTCCCCAAGTCCCAGTGCTGGCGATAGGTGTTGTCGAGAAGAATTCCGTAGCTTGTGCCTTTGCGCAGAGCAACCAGGAATCCCAGAGTCTTGTAAAGAGGATCGGTAGACTCCTGCCAGGCGTAAGCATCTGTGTTCCACATGGTGAAGGCCTGATTGCGATGGTCCAGTGGTCCCGCCTTGTCGCCGAGCCCGTAGTAGTGCTCGTCCTCCGGCATGGACTTCGTAACCGTAAACGTCTCGCCTTGCCACGTGATCGACGCAGCGTCGCGTGAAATCGGAGTGCCGTCGGCAGCGAGAAAACTGATGGTTGAATCGCGTCGATCGACTCGCACCTGCAGCGATCCTGTGCTCAACTCAATTCGATCCGGCGCATCTCGCACCTGCGCCTTAGCCGCTGCAGACTGCACTCCAGCAGGAACCGCCAGAACAGCGTAGGAATACCTTTGCGGAAACTCCGAGCCGCGAGTTGCGCGCACGCGAATCACGTCATTTTGGAGAACAGTGATTTGCAAGCGCCCGTTTTCGCTGGCTATCTCCACGCCATTCGGCAACTGATGAGAGGCACTCACCGCTCCTAAGGTAACCGGAGGTGCGGCTGGTGGCTGCGCCCGTTCAACTTGGCGCGCCTGCGGAGCGCCGCTGGTGGTCAGAGGATTTGGAGATGTTTGCGAGACTACAAGTGGCGAGGCGCACGCAAACAGGAGTGCTGCAATTGATCGAGTCATGTTGTATTGGGACAAACAGGCGAAGGTAGGTCATGAAGGGGGAGCATGTCAATCAACGACCAGGTGCTCTTAACAATGTGCGATCCGCCTATACTGCCCGGAGATGTATCGGACTACTTTCAGCAAGGAAATCGTCGCCGAGTTTCTACTTCCCGCTCGCTCAATTAAGCGACAGAGATTAATCATTCTCTGCGACGGAATGCCTTCTGTTCCACGGAAACAACCGCTGGCACAGTTTCTCTCCCAGAAAGGATACTGGGTGATCTACCCACGCTGGCGTGGAGCCTGGGAGAGCGGCGGCCGCTTCCTTGAAAAGTCGCCGGCTAAGGATCTGAGCGACATCATTGACGAGCTGCCAAGTCGAATTCGCGAGGCTGCCTTTGGGACGACCTTTGCCCTTTCACCGGAGGAGATTTACATAATCGGAGGAAGCTTCGGCGGAACTGCTGCCATCCTTTCCTCTCTCGATCCACGAGTAAGGAAGGTGATCGCGAATTGCCCTGTCGTGGATTGGAGCATTCTTCCAAAGGAACAAAAGAAAGAGACCTCGAATCCGAGTTACGTGGCATACATCCGCGAAGCCTTTGGCAACGGCTATCGGCTTTCAGAGAAGAACTGGGCAAAGCTAAGCAACGGCACCTTCTTCAATCCAGCACACCACATTCACGAACTCACAGCGTCAAAGATCTTGATGTTTCACGCGAAGGATGATCCTTACATTCCCTGGCGATCGGTCGAGCGCTTCGCCTTGCGTTCTGGAATCCAGCTGAAGCTGCTCGCGCGTGGCGGTCACTTGAGCACCGACTACATCGTCCGGAAGTACTGGCCGCAGATCCGACGGTTTTTCGAAGCCTGAAACTTCTCGGGGACTCAACAAGCCTTTCTTTAGAATGTCCCCTCCATGAATGAAGACGACTCACGAAGTGCACTTACACGCCGCGAGATGCTTCGATTATCCGCCACGGCTGGAGCCACACTGGCATTCCCGAATTGGACCATCGCAGGCGAGAAGCAAAGGCAGACTCCCGATCAATCCAAGGGAACAGCAAACCTTTACGCCGATCTCTTGACCACATGGTGCGATGGCATGATCGCTCGCCAGGTGACCGCTATCCACGAACCCGCACTCTATGGCGGTCTGCTCTGTCCTGCTTGCGTATTGATTCACGGACGCTGCGGCGACGCCGTTTATCCCTTCCTGCGCATGGCTCGGAGCACTGGCAACTCGAAATACCTCGATGCGGCCGTTCGCGTGCACGAATGGACGGAGCAGCAGGTAAGCCGTCCCGATGGCAGTTGGGTGAACGACGTCAATTTGAGTTCATGGAAGGGCATTACCGTCTTCCACACCATTGCACTGGCGGAGGCGCTGCATCACCACGGCGAGCTTCTCGATGCCGCGACGCGTCGCAAGTGGACTGATCGCCTGGCGCGAGCCGCCAAGTTTCTCGATGGCTTCATGACCATCGAGACCGGAAACATCAACTATCCGGTCACCAGCTCCTACTGCTTTGCTCTCTGCAGTCAGGTGCTGGAAGACTCACACCTGCTCGACCGTGCGCGGCAGATGGCGCACACAAGCCTCGACTACTTCACTCCGAATGGGATCCTGTTCGGCGAGGGACATCCGGTGAAAGCTGTGACTCGCAAAGGATGTCATCCGGTTGACCTCGGCTACAACGTCGAAGAATCGCTGCCCTCACTGACGCTTTATGCGCTCGCGACAAACGATCAGCCGGTGCTAGACCGTGTGATCGCCGCCTTGAAAACGCACATGGAATTCATGCTGCCTGATGGCGCCTGGGACAACAGTTGGGGAAGCCGCAACTACAAGTGGACATGGTGGGGGAGCCGCACCAGCGACGGCTGCCATCCGGCGTTTGTTTTGCTGGCGCATCACGAGCCAAAGTTCGGCGAGGTTGCATGGCGCAATCTTGAACTCATGGCAGCCTGCACCCACAATGGCCTGCTGTACGGTGGACCGCATTACTTCGTCCACGGAGACCTGCCCTGTATCCATCACACGTTCACGCATGCCAAGGCACTGGCGACGGTACTGGATCGCGCAGGTTCCGATTTGGCACCCGCGCAGCGGCTAACTCTTCCCCGAGACGAAGCCTATGGCCTGAAGACCTTTCCAGAGATCGGCACGCGGCTGGCTGCAATCGGCGACTGGCGAGCCACTGTCACCGAGAACGATTGGGAGTATGTAGAACACGTGCAGGCAGGAGGAGCAGGCGCCGGAGGCGGTCACGCGAGTGGAGGAGTCCTGTCGCTCCTGTATCATCGCGCGCTCGGCCCCATCCTCACGGCGAGTATGACCGAGTATCAGGCACTCGAGATCTCAAACCAGCAGGCGCATCGCGACTATCCGCACATGACGCTCACTCCGCGCATCGAGTGCGCGAGCGATCTCACATACACAAGTCTGAGCGACTTCGACGCATCGTTGACGGGAACCAGTCGTCCAGACGAAGTTGCTTTTGATGCGCACGGACGATTGTTAACAGCTTCGCATCAGCCAATGCCGAAGAACGAGATGCACTATCAACTGTCCTACCGATTTACACCAACCAAGGTAGAGATCGTGGCCGGAGTTGATCAGGCTGGCCCGGCTCCGGTGCGGTTCATTCTTCCAGTAATCGCGCATCGCGAGGAGACGGCCCACAGCATTGATCCGAAGACAGTACGCATTGCTAAGAATAAAGGATCGCTCATCGTGCGGACTGATGCGCCGAACGGCTTCGGTGCGGTGCCCAGCGAACGAACGTTCAATCTGGTCCCAGGATTCGAGTGTTTGCCACTGGCCGTAACACTCCAGCCCGGGAGAGAGGTCCGAATCGAGTTGAGTGCGGAAGTGTTGCCGCTGACAAAAGCAGCGACGCATACCGTGGAGAACATTGTGTCAATACCATTGTCATCCTGAGGCCCTAGTTTAAGGCTGTCATCCTTCGTCCGCCGCGGCGGACGAAGGATCTCCCGGAATGCATCGGACTTGATTGCTGCGTCCTGGCTCTCCTAGGAGGATCTTGGCATTGTTTCAGCAGTCGCTTTTCGATGAACGCGCAAATCCCATTTTGATACTGTCATCCCTCGCGCCGCCCGCGATTAAGTCGATCGACTCGAGAAACACGGCGGTTGCGGCGCGGGGGATCTGCTGTTGATGGATGCGAGCCCGGATGCACGGAGTCACCGAAGAAAGCCAAAGCTAGCCACGAAGGACACGAAGGAGATCGGAACGAAGCCACAACAATCCTTCGTGTCCCTTCGTGTCCTTCGTGGTTTCATCCGCTTTTGTCGGGATTTTTCACCGCCCACGAGCAAATACAGCCACCGCCCCGTCCGGATCAACAACCGCCACTCCCTCGCCATCCTTCCGCACAGGCAACCCACGCTGACGCAACTCCTCACCCGCGCGCTCCACATTCGGGACCGACAACGCAATCCGCGTCTTTGCCGGCGAACCAGCGTCAAGCTCGATTTCGTCAGCAGCAGCGCCTGGCACTCGCAGCCTGCCTGCGCTCTTAGCTCCAAGGTCCTCGAATCCAAGTTTGTCGCTGTAGAAAGAACGCTCCGCAGGCAGATCGCGGACGTTGATCGTGGCTCTCGCTAGATGCGATCCGATTCGATGCTCCGCCCAATGCTTTCCTCGATCCTCGAAATGCAGTGAGCCAGGCATGTATTGGGTAAATTCGACGGTCTGATCTTCAGGATCACGAAAAACCAAGAGCATGTTGCCGGCGCGGGCCTTCTTGGGCTCAGGAGCCTTGATCTCGTGTTGCACGTACTCCTTCTGCACGGCCTCAATGTCACTGGCTTCGTAGCAGACGTGCATCAGTCCAAGAGGCTGAGTGTCGTCCTTGCGTTGATACAGTTCGATAAATTGACTGTCGTTGACTTTCATGTAGGAAACCGGCGGCTTGCGGGGATCGTTGAACTCGAAGGACTGCTCAAATCCCAGTTTCTGGTAGAACTCTCGAGATTTCGCAACATCACTCACCCGAAACGCCACGTGCGCTATTCGGGCTAACGGCGGCGATGGCTTCGAAGCGGGGGAAATGAAGGACGCAATCAGCAGAAGTGACAGCAGCAACCTCATCACGGCAGCTCCGGTTCACGAGATGAATGCCCAAAAATGGATTTAAGAGTACACGACTCGTCGTGAAGCAAAGCCAACGATGATCAGCGTTTCAATAGGTAACTCGGAGGACTTAGAGCCTGAGGCCCACTGATGATTCACAATCGGTTCAACTTCCTGAGTAAGCTGACGAAGTATAATAAGGCTGGAGTTTCTCCTCTGATGCCTCGCCGGGCGACGCAACTTCGATTTGGGATAGTGATTCTGTCGCTCCTGGTGTTCTTTCTGGCGCTGAATGCGAAGTTGTCCGCCTATGATTACCCTCCATCTGTGAACGGACCGAGCAGTGCGAAGCTCTGGCTTAACGGACAGAAGATGGAAGCACAGACACCGAGTTCGCTGGTGCTGGCAATCTTCAGCGTGGCCTTCATCTTCTTGCGACCGCTGCGCGAGAAGTTGCGCTGGCCTCGAGCACAATTTCAAACGTCCACTCCCACGGCATTCGAATTACTTCAACTACACAGATTCTTAAGACCTCCACCAGCCATCTAGTCTCCTCTCCGGCCCGGCTCTGAACTCTGGAATTTCGGGCTTACTGATCATTCACCAACTCGAGTCGCAGCGCAGCATCCCGGATCATTTCATTGATCCGGCATTTCCTGTGGCCCGAGAACTAACGATCGCGAGGAAATCTTGTGTTAGTCCACCGCAGGTACATGATCCCAGCTGTCGGGATCTCAATTGTCTGTGTCATTCTCGGATTTGTCGTCGCAGCCCGCGTGCGAGCGAATGCCCCATCAAACGTGGCCGGCAGTACTGTGCCGCGCGCGCCTATCACTCTGGTTCGTCGCGGAGATATCTCCAACACTCTGTCGATTGCCGGGGAGTTCCTGCCCTATCAGGAGGTCGAGCTCCATGCCAAGGTCGCAGGCTACATTCGCAAGATCAATGTCGACATCGGCGATCGCGTCCGCACGGGCCAGGTTCTTGCGGTGCTTGAGGTACCCGAGCTTACGGCGCAGGTACAAGGCGCCGATGCCGGCGTGCGACACAGTCAGGACGAAATTCTCCGCGCACAGAACGAAGTTGCACGCGATGAAGCTGATCATGCAGCACTCCACGCCGCGGCCCTTCGTCTCAAGCACGCTGCTGAATCGCGTCCGGGGCTGATTGCCGCTCAAGAACTCGACAACGCAGAGGCGAAGGATCGCGCCTCCGAGGCGCAAGTGGAGGGGGCGAAATCCGCGCTTTCAGCGGCACGCCAGCAATTGGATGTCTCTAAGGCGAATCATTCTCAGGTTTCCGCGATGTCGGATTATTCCCGAATCGTCGCGCCTTTCGATGGAGTGGTGACCTGGCGCTACGCTGACACTGGCGCGCTAGTGCAGGCAGGCACGTCGAGCAGCAGCGCACAACCCGTAGTAAAGATTGCGCAGGTCAACACTTTGCGCTTGAGGATTCCCGTTCCGGAATCGCTCGTGAGCAGCGTGCATTCTGGAGCATCAGCCGACATCGCAGTCCAGGCAACAGGCGAACACTTCAGCGGCAAGGTTACACGTTCAACTGGCGCTCTTGATCGGGCTACACGTACCGAGCAAGTGGAAATCGACGTTCCCAATCAGAAGCTCAAGCTCGCTCCCGGAATGTTTGCCAATGTCGTGCTCGGAGTCCAGGAGCACTCAGACACCCTGATGATTCCAATCCAGGCCGTGAATCACGCAGGCAATCCTACGGTAATGGTAGTCGGCAATGACAATCGCGTTGAAGTGCGCGCGATTCAAACCGGCATTGAGGACGCCAACTCCGCCGAAGTCGTTTCTGGTTTGAAGCAGAGAGAGCGAGTGATCGTCGCCAACCTTGGCTCATATCAGGCAGGAGAATTAGTCGATCCAAAGCTAAGTGCCCTTACAGCGACTGCGAGCGACGAGGGGAAGGAATAGCCGATGTCACGCTTCGCGATCAAGTATCCATTCTTTGTGATCATGCTGTGCCTGATGATCTTCGTCGTCGGCGTGGTCACCGTTTCCAGAATGCCGGTGGACCTGTTCCCCAACATCAACATTCCCGTTGTGGTCGTGGCAACGTTCTATTCGGGAATGCCTCCTGAGCAAATTGAATCAGACATCACCGGACGATTCGAGCGCTTCTTCACGCTGGGCAGCGGCATCGATCACATGGAGTCGCGCTCTCTTCCCGGAGTCAGCCTGATCAAAATCTACTTCCAGCCGGGAACAGACGCCGATGCGGCCGTAAGCACGATTTCCAATCTGGCGATGGCCGATCTGCGACGCTTACCGCCCGGCACTCTGCCGCCAGTAATTCTGAAGTTCGATGCGTCGAGCCTTCCGGTTTGCCTGGTCACGCTTAAAGGCAGCGGATTGAGTGAGACGGAGCTTCGCGATCTCGGGCAATACAACGTGCGCAACCAGGTAGCGAACCTGCCCGGAGCCTCGGTTCCACAACCGTTCGGCGGCAAGTACAGGCAGATTCAGGTGTACGTGGATTCGGTAAAACTGCAGGCGCACCAGCTCAGCGTGATGGATGTCGTCCGCACGATCAATGATTCCAACATGATCCTTCCTGCCGGCGACGTGCGCATTGGCCCGAAGGACTTCAACATCTATACCAATAGCCAGCTGCCGAGTACGGCTGAGATCAATCAACTCCCGCTGAAGACAGTTGGCAACGCCTCTGTGATGGTCGGCGACGTTGGCCACGCAATGGATGCCGCGCAGATACAGAACAACATTGTCCGCGTCGATGGCCAGAAATCGGTTTATCTTCCCGTTCTGAAACAAGGCGGCGACAGCAATACGATCGCGATCGTTAGCGGAATCAAGTCGGCTCTCGGCGACCTTTTCGATGTTCCCAAGCACCTCGTCGCTAAGGTCGTCTTCGATCAGTCGGTTTATGTGAAAACTGCCATCAAGAATCTCGGAGTCGAGGGCGGCATCGGCCTCGTGCTGACTGCCCTAATGATATTGATCTTCCTGGGCAGCATGCGCGCCACTGTCGCCGTAATGCTTTCCATTCCGCTTTCGGCACTGGCAGCTTTCCTTGCGCTCAATGCCGGCGGAAGCACCATCAACACGATGGTGTTGGGTGGCTTAGCGCTCGCATTCTCCCGATTAATCGACAACTCGGTTGTGGTGTTGGAAAACATTTTTCGTCACCTGGAGATGGGCGAATCCGCAGAAGAGGCAGCAGAGAAGGGCGGGCGGGAGATGGGGCTGCCGGTTCTGGCTGCCACGTTCACCACAGCCATCGTCTTTTTCCCGGTCATCTTCTTATACGGAGTCAGCCGGTTTCTCTTCATAGCTCTGGCACTCGCCGTCGTGCTGTCTCTCTTTGCCTCGTATGCGGTCGCGATGACGCTAGTACCACTCTTCTGCGCGAAGTTCATTCACAAGCTGGAGGCAGATGAAGAAGAGGGACATGACGTGCGACGTTCAATGTTCGGACGATTCGTTCGTTGGTTCAATAAGCGCTATGAGCGCATGCTATCGAAGTATGACGTAAGCATTCGCCGCACCCTTCTGCGGCCGGCAGCCGCAGTGATCGGAATTCTGGGCGTATGTCTCTTCAGCTTCGCGTTTTATCCGCTGCTTGGAGTTTCCTTCTTTCCCAGAACGGATCCAGGGCAATTTGTCATCAACATCAAGGCCCCCACTGGCACACGTCTTGAAATGACAGACAGGTATATCAAGAAAGTGGAGTCGGACATCCACGATGTCGTGTCGCCGCGCGATCTGGGAGTGGTCGTCTCGAACATCGGCGTGGTGCCCGATTACTCGGCGATGTACACCAGCAATTCCGGGCAACATACCGCGACCGTGCAGGTAAGCTTGCGCGACGGACATGAAGTCGGGAGTTACGAATACATGAACCGCGTCCGCGCCAAGCTCGCCGGCGACCTGCCGGAACTCTCGACCTACTTCCAATCCGGCGGACTAGTCGACGCCGTCATCAACCTCGGTCTTCCCGCGCCGATCGACATTCAGGTTGGCGGCAACGATCTGCAATCCGCCTACAAAACCGCCCAAGAGCTGGCAACGAAAATTCGCGGCCTCAAAGGCGTAGGCGACGTCCTCATTCCCCAGGACCTCGACTATCCCGCCCTCAAGGTGGATGTCGATCGCGAGATGGCCTCGCGCCTGGGACTCTCATCGCGCGAAGTCGTCAACAACGTAATCACCGCGCTCAATTCCAACCAGATGATCGCGCCCAGCTATTGGGTCGATCCCAAAACGGGCAATGATTACATGCTGACGGTGCAATATCCCGACGCCCAAATCCAGTCGATGAACGACCTCAAGCAGATCCCCCTGCGCTCTCCCAAAGCCGAAGACACCACGCAACTAGGCGCAGTTTCGACCATCGCAGCGTTCCTCTCGCCCACCGAGGTCGATCACTATCAACTTCGGCGCGTGATCGACGTCTATGTTGCGCCCTCAGGCGAAGATCTCGGCAGCATCGCCTCCAAGGTAGACGCAATCATTCACGCAACAAAAATCCCCGACAACGTCCGGGTCTCCGTCCGTGGATCCGTCGAAGGCATGCGCCAGTCGTTCAAGAGCTTCGGCATCGGACTCCTCCTGGCCATCGTCCTCGTCTATCTCATCCTCATGGCCCAATTCGCTTCCTTCATCGATCCACTCATCATCCTGCTCGCAGTTCCTCCCGGCATCGCCGGCGTCATCATCTTTCTTCTGGTCACCCACACCAGCCTGAACGTCATGTCGCTGATGGGCGTAATCATGATGACCGGCATCGTAGTCTCGAACAGCATTCTGATCGTCGACGTAGCGCGCAACCTCCGCAGCGAAGGGATGCCATTGGAGAAGGCGGTCTCCACCGCATGCCGCATGCGACTTAGGCCAGTGTTGATGACTTCCCTCGCGACCATCCTCGGCATGATCCCGATGGCTCTGGCGTTGGAGGCTGGAAGCGAACAGTACGCCCCATTAGCCCGCGCCATCATCGGCGGATTGACCGTCTCCGTCGTCGTCACCGTCTTCCTGGTTCCGGCTGCCTACCTGCTTATACATCGCCGCGAAGAGCCCCAGACCGTGGGACAACAGAGTTGAGAAAGAAAATGACAAAACGCTTTTGTTTTTCCGCGCTGATCTTGTGCTTATGCGCGTCGGCTTGGACATTGGCGCAAACCACATCTCCCCAACTTCCAGACGTAGTCCGCCTCACTCTCCACGACGCTGAACAATTAGGACTGAAGAACAATCCGCAGATCAGCGTCGCCAAGCTGCTGACGCTCGCGCAGCACCAGGTCACACGCGAAACGCGTTCCGCCGAGCTGCCGTCAGCCACCGCGAACCTCACCGCAGTGGACGCCCACGAGGGCACGCGCATCACCGCCGGCGTCCTCAATAATCCCAGCGTCTTTCAGCGCGCCGGCGCCGGCGTCACCATCGGACAACTGATCACCGACTTCGGCCGCACCCAAAACCTGGTAGCCTCCGCCGGATTGCGAGAGAAGGCGCAAGAACAATCCGAGCTAGCCACAGCCGCCGACGTAACCCTCGCCGTCGATCGAGCCTTCTATGGAGCTCTAAGCGCACAAGCCGAACTGCTAGTCGCTCAGCAGACAGTCAACGCCCGCCAGTCCACGGCCGACCAAGTTGAGGCACTGGCCAAAAACAAACTGCGCTCCGACCTCGATCTCAGCTTTGCCAACGTCAATCTCGCCCAAGCCAAACTTTTGCTTCTGGACTCCCAGAACCAGAAGGACGGAGCCTTCGCCGATCTGAATGAGATCCTCGGATTCGAGAAGCAGGCGACATACGTGCTTGAGGACAGAACCCCCTGCAGTAGCCGGGGGTGCTTTTCTGCGTCGTGCGCGGGGAGTCAGCCGGACGCGCCGTCAGCCTGCGTCCCCAAGCCACCCGACAATCAGGAAGACCTGGTGCAGCAAGCATTAAGATCGCGTCCCGACCTGGCCGCGATCGACGATCAATGGCAAGCGCAGCAACGCTTCGCCCGGGCCGAGCACGAATTGAATCGCCCCAGCATAAGCGCGCTGGGCGCAGTCGGAGGAACCCCAGTGCGGGCCGACCAGATCACCACATCATGGTACGGCGGAGTCGGCGTCAACATGAGCATTCCCATCTTCAACGGATTCCTGTTCTCCGGGCGCGCCCACGAAGCCGATCTCCGCGCCGGAGCCCTCCAGCAGCAGACTCGCGACCTGCGCGACCGCATCGCCCGCGACGTCCGCGTCACCTGGCTCGAAGCAAACACCGCCTACCAGCGCGTAAGCGTAACCGCCCAGCTGCTGCAGCAGGCAAGCCTGGCCCTCGATCTAGCCCAAACGCGCTATAACCTCGGCCTGAGTTCCATCGTGGAACTCAGCCAGGCCCAGCTCCAGCAAACTGATGCACAGATCGGGAATACGAATGCGAGATACGCATATCTTTCAACCTTGTCGGTGCTTAGGTATCAGGTGGGACAGTAATCTGTCTGCGCAGTCGTAGGATTGCTCACTTAGAATTCCTCTATCCGGAACGCTTCGCGCGAGCTTTCTTTGAGGTCGCAAATTGCGACCTCAAAAATCCTCCTCCGTCGCATCAGACTGTTCGACTGCGAATCGCATAGTTAATCACAGATTGGCGAATTCCAGAAAGACAGCTGCTGAGGCACCTTAATACAGCGGCTGAAAACGTCTGCCAAGCGACCGCAAAGCCTTTGGGATGCCCTTCCGGTGCCTCAAAATGCCTCGTAAGCTGCGCTTTAGTGCCCCAAAAAGTGCGCGATTCTGCCTCAAAATAACGCACCAGCGCGCAGCGGCTTCCATGCAAATGGATTGAAAACTCTGGCGCCGCTATTGCAGCGTCCTGAGTGTGATGAAGTCGATTTTTCATCCTTATTACAGAACCCAGCGGCTACCGCCGCCGGCAGTGATTTTGCCAGATTGGGAAATCTGCGATTGCAGGCGTTTTGAGGCGTCGGAGAGAAGCGGTGGCTCCTGGACACTTCTGAGGCGGCAAGAACCTCGCCACGGGCTTCTAATTGCTTTTATTCGCCATCGCTGTATATTCGCTAATGCCGGATTCGGCTTCCTGGGTTCCGGAAGGTCCTTACTGCTTCCTGCCGAACACTTCGCGCAGCAATGACGTTGTCTGCGCCATGGGATCCTTGCGGATCTTCTTTTCCTCTTCCGCCATCACGTAGAAGAGGCCGTCCATGGTCTTGCCTACGACGTACTCGTCCAAGTTGAATCGCTGTGAATTGGCGACGCGTGCGGCCATGGGATTGCGCATGAACTGGTTGTATTGCCGCACGACTCCAACATTCTCCATGGCTTGGTGAACCAGGGGCGCGAAGGCTTCGGTCAGCTGGTCTGAGCTTTGGCGTTTGAAGTATTCGGTTGCGGCGGTGTCGCCGCCGGAGAGGATCTGGCGGGCGTCGGCGAACGACATCCTCGTCACGGCGTTGATGAAGATCTGCTTTGCTGCGGGCGCGGCCTGCTCGGCGGCGCGATTCATGCCAACTTCGAGCGAATCTACCTGCGAGCCCATGCCTATGACGCGCAAGCCGCTGCTTACGTTGCGAAGTTTTTCCGGCAATAGAATCCTGATCGCCTCGTTTTTAAGAAAGCCATCGACGCGTCCCGTCGAAGCTACGGCGTTTCGAGTGCTCACCGTGAGCGCTTCTTTGAGGCCGGCAACGATCTTGTCGTTTGATAATCCCCGATTGCCGCCGGCGGCTTTAGCAGCGGTCGCTGCCTTTTGCCGGATCTGATCCCAGGGTGACTGGGCAACGCAAAAGACAGTTAGTAACGCGCAAAGTGCGCCGATGCCGAACCATTTTTTCATGGCTTTCACGCGATTGACCGCCTCAGTCTAGCGGAGATGTTCAGCCTGGCCTATGCACGAAAGGTTCATGGGCGCAACGCCAAAAAGTAACAGCAAGCGAAGGGGAGGGGAATCGTTCTGGTAGAGACACAAGCTAATGTCTAGACTCAATGTCCGATTGCAGGGTTTGGGAGTTCAGAGTAGAACTGAAACATATGCGTAGTACTGCTATTTTCTTCTTTTTCGTCAGCGCAACGCTGCTTCTAGCACAAGAACTTCCCACGAAACCAGATCCGAGCAAGGCGACGCAGGAATCCCCGGTCCAGCAGGAGAACAAGGCTAAGACGCCGCTTGCTCCGCCTGCTGCCGCGGAAAAGGCGGCCGATTATTCTCAGCAAGCTTTCGTGATCGAGAAGTATGTGAATAAGATTCGCTTCGAGAACAACGGCACCTCGCAGCGCGAGCAGATCATGCGAATTCGCGTGCAGACTCAGGCGGGTGTCCAGGAGTTTGGGCAGCTGCACTTTCCTTACAACGCAGCCAACGACAAGATCGAAATCGTATCGGTGAGGGTGACGAAGCCGAACGGCGCGGTGAGTGTTGCTGGTCCCGATTCGGTACAGGACTTAACCGCGCCTGTGGCTCGCGAAGCGCCGGTGTATAGCGACTTGCATCAGAAAGACCTCGTTGTGCCGGGACTCGCGGCGGGGGACGTCCTCGAATATGACTTCAAGGTCAACGAGTTTGAGCCTCTCGCGCCTGGCCAGTTCTGGTGGGAGCAGCAGTTTATCGACAAAGTGATCGTGCTCGACGAGCAATTGCAGATCGATGTGCCCGCTGGACGCGCGCTCAAGATGCGCACTACGGGCGCGCAACCTGTGGTCACAACCGCCGCAGGGCGCGCGACGTATGTGTGGAAGAACAAGGTGCTGAAGGTCGATGACGACGATTCGGCATCCGCAAAGAAGAACAAGAAAAAGAAGAAGCAGGTTGATCCGGATGACGACATCCCTGACGTGCAGTTGAGCACTTTCCAATCATGGGACGAGGTTGGACGCTGGTACAGCGGGCTGGAGCGCGATCGCGTGAAGCCCGACCAGACGATTCGCGCGAAAGCAGCGGAACTTACCGCCTCGGCGAAAACCGATACCGACAAGATCGAGGCGCTATACGACTTCGTCGCACCGCGCTATCGCTATGTTGGCATCTCGTTTGGTGTGGGACGTTTTCAGCCGCACTCGGCGGATGATGTCCTGAACAATCGCTACGGCGACTGCAAAGACAAACACACGTTGCTGGCATCGCTCCTCAAAGGAAGTGGGCTGGAGGCTTATCCGGTTCTGATTCATCATGCGCGCAAGCTCGATGAGAGCGTGCCCTCGCCGTCGCAGTTCGATCACGTCATTACCTTTGTGCCTTTGAAATCCGGGTTGGATAAAGCGGGGGACATGCGCGGCCTGTGGCTCGATTCCACCACAGAGGTTGCGCCGTTCCGCATGTTGGTTGCAGCTATTCGCAACAAGAAGGCTCTGCTGATCCCTCCGAATGCACCGGCGCAGATTGTGACCACACCTTCCGACCTCCCAACGGCCAATCTTCAGTCGCTCAAGGTGGCAGCCAAGATCAATCAAATCGGAAAGCTGGACGCAACGTACAACTACATGGTTCGCGGTGACGCGGAACTTGCTTTCCGAGTCGCGTTTCGTGGCACTCCGGAGACGCAATGGAAGCGCGTGATTGAGTACGTCAATGCCTACCAAGGGCTCACGGGAGACGTGACGGATGTGAAGGTGAGCGATCCCTCTGATACTCATCATCCGCTGGAGTTCAGCTACTCACTCTCGCAGCCGAATTATCTCGACTGGACAACGAAAACTTCGCAGCTCGCGGTGCCTCTGCCGCGACTCGACATGAGTTGGGCGAACCTCACCGATGACGATGACGATCGCACAAAGCCTTTCGAGTTCGCTGCTGCGCCTCTTGAGTCTCACGAGACGATAAAGATCGAGCTGCCCGAGGGCTACAACTATCGCGCTCCTGTGCCAATCAACCTGAAGCGCGATTATGCGAGTTACGCTTCGGACTACAAGCTTGAGGGGCAAACGATTACGGTCAGCAAGGATCTCGCGCTCAACTCGCGCGAGATCGCCGCGAATCGCGGGCCTGATCTGCGCGCGTTCGTTCGTGCCGTGGCTGCGGACGGAAATCAGAGCGTTTTCGTCGAGAGTCTGTCGGCAAACTCGGGATCGAACATTCCCAGCGGAATGTCGGCCGACGATCTGAACGACGCCGGCATGGCGGCGCTCAAGAATCAGAATCTGCGGGCTGCGACTGAACTGTTCAGGAAAGTTGTCGAACTTGAGCCAAAGCACAAGGATGCCTGGAACAATCTTGGCCGCTCTTATCTGGCGCTCGGCAAATACGACGATGCGATTGCGTCCTTCAATAAGCAGATCGAGATCAATCCGTTCGACGAATTTGCGTACAACAATGTTGGCCTTGGCTATCAGTCGCAGCAGAAATATGACCAGGCCATTGTCGCGTACAAGAAACAGCTTGAGGTCAATCCACTCGACCAGTTTGCGCACGGAAATCTGGGTTCGCTGTACCTTGAGCAGAAGAACTATGCCGAGGCGGTTCCCGAATTAGAACGCGCAGTACAGATCTCGCCTCAGAATCCGGGGCTCGAAGCGAACCTCGGCCGCGCGTATCTCAACGTAAACCAGCCTGACAAAGCTCTCGCTGCCTTCGACAAAGCCGTGGAGCTGGCTCCCGCGCCGGGCATTTGGAACAACGTCGCCTACGAACTTTCGACCCACCGCACTCATCTGGACAAGGCACTCACCTATGCCGAATCGGCAATTTCCGCCACTGAGGCCGGGCTGCGGAATGTGAACGCCGATCACGTTACTCTGAACGATGTGGGCCTGGTGATGAGCATTGGCAGCTATTGGGACACGCTGGGATGGGTGTACTTCCAAAATAACCAACTGGAGAAGGCCAAACGGTACATCGAGGCGGCGTGGCTGCTCGACCAACACTCGGAGGTCGGGGATCACCTTGGGCAGCTCTACGAAAAACTTGGCCGTAAACAGGACGCGATCCGCCATTATGCGATGGCAACCACCGCCAATCACAAGGTGCCAGAAGCGGAACAGCATCTCAAGTCTCTGCTGCCGGATGCAAAACTGGATGTCGCTGAGTTAGAGCGCGCCCGCAGTGAGCTGCAAGTGATGCGAAGTGTGCGTTTGCCATGGTCGAATAAAAACGCGACTGGCGAGTTCTTTCTTACGTTCAGCGCGCCGATTTCCCAGGATGGGAAACCATTAAAGCCCGATCAAGTGAAGTTCGTGCGCGGCGATGAGGCGTTGCGCAGCTACACCGCAAAGCTGCAAACGGCTGCCTTTCCAGTGCAATTTCCAGACGACACACCGATCAAGCTAGTCCGCCGAGGCGTACTGACCTGTACCGAGAGCACACATCAGTGCCAAGTCGTGCTGATGTTGCCGGAAGATGTTAGGACTGTGGACTGAGAGGGAATCGGGTGATCGGGCCATCGGGTGATCGGGTGAAGTAAAGCGCGAGATGATTGTGTTTCCCTTTTTTGATCCAGTGACTTAGACGGAAAAGTCTGAAGTCCCAGAAGTCCGGTTACTTCACCCGATGGCCCGATCACCCGATTTCCTTCAGGCTTCGCCGCGCTGGATTCCGATTGCATCAAAGGCCAGGGAGTCCATGGGAGCGATGTTCATCTCCGCGCGATAGTCGTCTCCCTCGTGCAGCACCTTCCAGTAGATCAACTCCGTGATGGCGCGGCGATAGAAGTCAGCGTACGGTCCTTGCAGCGTTTCAGGAACCAGGAATTCTTCAACCGTGCTCACGTTAATGTCCTCCGGAGGCTTCGCTATGGTTGGCGGGCTCTCTACCAGTCTCTAACCCGCATGTGATGCGCGCTCCTCGGCAATCGGCGCACTCGGTTGTAAATATTTCTTAAGTCAAGAGAATCAACACAATGGCGCTACTGCTTGGGCACACCGGCGTCTTCCACTTCCTGTGGGAACGATTTGAAGGTCACTTCCCTCGACTTTGACGAGACTTTCTTGTTGTCGTCCAGGTCGAATTGTTTCAGAGTTCCCTGGATTGTCCAGTAGCCTTCCTGATCGGGAGTCTTCGCCTGCCCGCGACCGATCACTCCGGCAAATTCATACCAGGTGCCGTGTATGGGCTTGGTTGTGAAGGTGAGTTGTTTGCCGTCAAGGGCTCCCTTGCTGAAGAACTGATCAAGAAAGACGCCGCGATCGCTGTCGCGATCGCCAAAGCGCGAGACAAAGCCTGATACTTTGCCCTCTTCCACGGTAACTTGGACAAACTCGCCATCGCGCAGGAACGTGTACATCCCGGAGATGTGGTCCCCAGACTGGCTCGTTTGAACATGTGGCGCAGAATGCTTCTTTCCGTGCCCCTGGGCGCTCAGGAGGAGAGGCGAGCCGAGGCACACTGTCAGCAGGGCCACGACCATGATTTTTAGCGGGATAGGACGGAGTACTGTAACCATTTGAGGCATTCTTCTTACCCGAAATTTGCTAATTATCAAGGTATAATCCAGCTACTCAGTAAGTAAACGGGATTCGCATGGCAGTTCCTGGCAGTGGGTCGCAGAAGTCGTCGTTCGAACCTGCGGCTACGCGGGAACTCGAAGTCCGCCTGAACTGGGAGCTTCCACCCTGGTTCCCTTCCCTTCGCAACAATGTAACCTCCCTTTTCAAGCGCGAGCAGCCAACTCCGCCGCTCGGTTTCCGTCCCGGCATCTTCTGGAGAGACGTATTTGTCGATCAGCAACTGAACCGGAAGAGCATGTTCCGTTCGTATGCCGGTCACGTCATCTTTGCCGGATTGATCTACGTGCTCTCGATGCCGTTCTACTGGAATCGCATCGTCAAGATCGAGACATTCCATAACGATCGCATTACGTACATAAACCCCGAAGAGGACATACTTGTTTCGGAGCCAACTCCGCCGGAGATCGTTCAGAAGCGAATAGCGCCGGTGATCAGCAGGAGTTCGCGTGCTGCGAATGCGTCTCGCGGCGAGCCTCGCCGGCGTGTACTTGAGGCGATGGCCATCCCAAAATGGTCCGATAACTCAACGCACACAATCGTTGCCCCAGATGCTCCGAAGATTCTAGCCAGCGCTCCCGTGCCGGACATTGTGCTCTCGAGTTCCGTGCCGCAAGCGCCTCCGGTTGCCGCGGTGGCGTCGAACACTCCAAAGCTGGTTGCGCCAGTGTTTGACACGACTCCCGTTGCTCCTCCGCCTGATGTCACCAAGGCGAGCGCACAACTGCGCTCTCCCGTTTTGCCGCAGCCGGCGGCTATTGCGCCACCGGTCGTGACCAATGGCGTGCGAGATTTGGCCAAGCTAAACATTGCTCCGGTACCCGCCGCCGTGAATCCCGAGCCGAAACTTACTGTTTCTGCCAGTCATACTCTCGCGGGACTCAGCACGCCCGAACCAATCGCGCCGACTCCCGATTTGAAAACCGCCGCGAGCACGCAATTGAACAAGGCGACGCTAGGACCAGCGCAGCCGATCGCTCCGCCTCCTGACATCAAGACAGTAGCCAACGCGTCCGGAGTTGCAGGGAAAGTGCCGGGTGCGGCCGAGCCGCTTGCCCCTCCACCCGATCTGAGCGCCGCCGGAAGTGCTGTTTCAGCCTCGGGCATGTTGATCTCCATCAACTCGACTCCAGTGGCCGGAGCGCCGCGCTTGCCCGACGGCAACCGACGAGGAACTTTTGCTGGACACCCGGATGCTACCGAGAACTCTACGGGAGCACCAGCCAAACTCGCGGGTGGCGCTGGCCCTGGCGGCGACTCACCGACAGCGACGAAGGATGAACTAGGAATCGTCGCAGCGGCCGTGCCGCACGGCATTCTGAACGGCGCGCCGATCACTACTACTCAGGGATTGGCGAACTCGCTGAATTCCACATCTGGGAATACGCTCCTTGCCATGGCTCGCCCATCCAGAATCAGCCTGCCACCACCTCGCGTGGCAACCGTTGTGGATGAGCCGGATGCTCTGGACCAAAGCGTCTTCCGCGGACGCAAGTACTACACGATGGCACTGAACACGCCGAATCTGACCTCAGCGGGCGGAAGCTGGATCTTCCGGTTTGCCGAGCGTGGCATCAGTTCCAAGGCCGGTGAGGTCACGGCTCCAATTGTCGTTCGCGAAGTCGACCCAGCGTATCCGGCAGACTTGATCAAGGACAACGTTCAGGGAATGGTCATTCTTTATGCCGTGATCCGCGCCGACGGAACGGTTGCACAAGTCAAAGTGTTAGAGGGCTTTGACGATCGCCTGGACGAAAATGCACGCAAGGCGCTCAGCGCCTGGCATTTCGTTCCCGGCACCCGCGACGGCAGCCCGGTAGACCTCGAAGCAGTCGTACGAATTCCCTTCCGCTCCAAGCGCCCTTTCTGAGTTCCAATTAAGGAATCGAGCCGAAGCGCTTATACGCTCACCGCAGCAGCAGCAGGCTTTTCCAGCAGATCGTAGATTTCCTGGTTCACGCAAACCTCGTAGTACTTGCGAGAGGTCCAGTCAGTAACCGTCATCGATCGCGCGTCAACATGCGGAATTGTGCCCTCACGCACCACGATTTTGTGGAATGCTCCGGCGGCAACCGGAACCATGCCACTGAAGAGTCGCACGGGTTCGCCCGGCCAAACGGAGAGCAACTGAACCCGGTGTTCCTTCAGCGAGATCTCGTGCGACAGTTTCTCGAAGGCCGGTTTGCTGATCAGCACACCATTGATGTTGTAGCGCACTAGAAATTCATCGGGATTCTCGGTTAGGTCCCTGTCTTGGACCGTCTGCAGATTGAAAACGTTGAAGGGCATCTGCCTGTCAGCGAGAAACTTGCGCGCGCCCTTGCTGCACGACGAGAGACGGTCACTCTCATTCAGTGCTTTGGAAATCATGATGCGCTGTGCGCCGTAAATCAGATACATGGGCGCGGAGTCCTGATAGGAAATGCCGATCCCAAGTTCCAGCGCAGGTAACCCTTGTTTTCGCGACTGTTCGTTGTATGCGCTCACGATGCCGACCATTTCTTTCGCGAGAATGCAGGTGCGCGCGACCCCGAGTCCAGTTTCGCCCTCGCGCTCAAACAGAGCGAGGATGACCGCATCTCCTTCGATGAACACAGTCGAAGCGTCGTATTTCGGCAGCAGCTTGTTGATTGGCTCGTAGAAGTTCAGGCTGAAGTACGAGGCGGGATTGAGTCCACGCTCGTAGAGAGTGCGCGTCAGAGTCGTTGAGTCCCGAATGTCCGCCTTCAGTATCACGTGACGAACGACCTTTTCCTCGCCCTTCTTCTGCTCGTCAGACAATAGAAACTCATACAGCGTGTTGTTAATCGCTGAGAGTTCCTTCAGACGCTCCGTTGCGATCACATTCACGGCGTCCATGGCCGAGTTCAAGGCTTCGAAGCGCCGCAAGTCGCGGTGATAACGAATAAAGTCGCCGAAGAATCGCGCGGCCACTTTGGCGCGGTCGAGCCCCTTGCACGAGTCCACTTTCTTCACCGCGGTGTTCAAGTTAGCGGCAGATATCTTTCCGTGTTCCTCGAGCAAAGTTTCCACTCGGGTCCGCTCCGTCTTCGAGATCAGAGCATTTTTGAGTTGTTGCGGATTAATTGGAGGCGAGTACTGCGCCAGCAATGGCACAGCTTCGTACGATGCAATCACATGTTCGATAACGTTTTCCTTCTCCAGCAACTCCACCCAGGCTGTAAGCAGCGCCCGCTGCGCCTTTCCTTTGGGAAGAGTCTCTACGGGTGTTCCGCCGGCGAATAGTTCGTGGGCATTTTCTGGAACACTGAGCAGCGGATCTAAAGCGTCATCGTTCTCGATGCCGGAAAGCTGAAGAGATCGCAGGAAGTCGCAAGCGATCGACTGCATAGTCTCGAAACGATCGGGATCTCGTTCGTAGTTGCCCAGCATTACGTACTGTTCGGCATTCAAATAGTCGTCCCGCCCATCCTCTGTATAAAGCAGGCGATTAAGAAAGAGATCATAAGTTGCGTTCTCTGCGTCGCCGAAGTATGAGCGCCGCATCCGCGAAATCGATTCTTTCTCGATGTCGCGAATCGTGGCGAAGAGGTCCTGCCCTACCTTGCGTAACACAGCTTTCTTGTTTACCTGAAAGCGAGCGAAGCGTTCGCGGAGTTCCACCGCCTTCGACAGAAGAGCTTGACGGGGACCGTCGTAGGTCTTGAGCTTCGCGCGGCTACGCTCCAGTGCCTGCCCGAACTGAGCAGCCAATTCGTTGCGCTGAAATTTGATGATTGCGAGCCGGCCCAGCAGATCGATTGAGATGTTGTTTTCGCTCTTCGCCCGGTTGAGGGAAGCTACATGCAATTCGAGGAGCGCGCGCTTGAAGCCGATGGCATCGACGACTTTCTCTGGCGTCGACGCGGGAGGCAGCCGGACTCTCGACAGCGGACGCGAATCCGTCGGCAGGTCGTCTACCAAAGGCTCGATCTGCCCATGCCTGGTGATCAGCCGAAAGATATGGTTGCGCGTGCTCTCCATGAAACGAGTACTAAGCGCGACATCGTGGCGGATGTTGTCCACTCCGCGGACAAGGTTTTCAAGTTGGATAAAAGGCTGATACGACGAGAGCTGCGTCTGTTGCGCATGCTCAGAGAGAGATCCGCCGCGTTGTAGGAAGCCGAAGGCCATTTCGTTGCGCCCGGCTTCGGCAGATCAGGTTGCGCAGCGTGAACATTTCGCGGATACAAGTCGGGCGCCGCGAAATATAGCCTTCCGGGACTCACCAGCTAAGACAAGGAGTCTAACGCGTCAAATGGCGCTCAGCACTGGGTGTTCAACCTGAATAACCGGTTACTTTGGTACAGGAACGACAAGCAATAAGCGATAGGCAATAAGCAAATAGGCTAAAGCCTCAGTCGAATGAGATTTCGCCTATTGCCTATCGCCAATTGCGCCGCCTTTCCCCGCGACCGCGGGTTAATTCTTCGCGCTTCAACCAGCCTTGTATTCGGCTACTTCTTCGCCTGGCTTAAAGATGGGATGTTGCTGTTGAGCTGAATCCATCATCGACAGCTTCGCGTTGATTTCTTCCATGTCCTTACGTGCCCAACCTACGCTGTTTACTTGAATCCTGCCATCGCGATCCACGAGGTAGGCAGTAGGAACATTGGTCAGCTTATAGGCGTTAGAGACGATGTACTGCTTTGAATCATCGATCGCAACAGGAAAAGTTACTCCGTACTGCTTCATGAAGGCTTGTGTATCTCTGAGATCGTTCTGCGATATACCGACGAACGAGACCGCTTCGGGCTTGTGAAGCTGCGACATCCGCTCGAAGTACGGAAATGCGTATTGGCAGGTAGGACAGCTCACTTTGAAGAAAGCGAGCACAACTGGTCCACGCTTGGTTAACTCGGATAAGGTTACCGGCTTACCGGTTGTACTGGTCAGGGTGAACTCTTGAGCCTTCGCACCACTAGGAAGCGCCATCTGCTGGAAACTCCTTTGAACGATCGATCGAGCACCGTTCGATTGGATTCTATGAAAGCATGTTGAGCTTCCGAAAAATCTTGCGGGTAAGTCCCGTAAGTGGCAGTCGAGAGATTTCGGCCAGCGGAATCCATTGCCCCTCGGTACCGGCTTCGGGCTTTTTGCCGGCGAAGACGCTCACCTGCCAATCATTCGTGGTAATCGAGTGCCTTACGCTGAGCAAAGGTTCTCGCGATATTGCTCCGCGCGCCTCCGGCAACTCCCACATTCCCGGCATCAATCGCTCATTGGACCCGCGCCGATTCAAGCGGATGGCGTTGCCACGCCGGGCGAGAAGCACAGAAGACGACTTCCGCAATCGCTTCTGGGGAACCGACCTTCTCCGTTCTGAGCCCCGCGATGCGCAATGCATACGAACTGGACAACGGTCGCAAAGTGGAACGCCGGGGAGGCAAATCATCGCTCCAAGTTCCATCATCGCCTGATTACAGTCGCCGGCAGAATCGGGATCGAGCAGCTTCTGGGCAGTAGCCCAGAAGCGCTCGCCGCTGATTTTCTTCCGCAGCATTCGCGCGATCACGCGCTCGACATTGCCATCAACCACGGCAACGGCCTCTCCGAATGCAATGCTCGCGATAGCGTTTGCAGTGTAGCGACCGATCCCCGGCAACGTACGCAGCTCCGCTGCGGTCTCAGGAATGCGGCCAGCCCGATTCGTAGTCAGGAGCTGAGCGGCGCGATGCAACATGCGCGCTCGACGATAGTATCCGAGCCCGCTCCATGCCGCCAGCACGTCTGCCTCATCGGCCTTCGCAAGCTGCCGGATGGTTGGAAAACTCTCCAGAAATCTTTTGTAGTGTTCAAGAACCGCAGCCACCCGCGTTTGCTGCAGCATGATCTCCGAAATCCAAATGCGGTAAGGATCTTTGGTTTTGCGCCATGGCAATGGCCGCTGGTGCGTTCGATACCAGGCGAGCAGGTTGCGCCGAAAGCTGGGAAGCGAGGCGGGATTGTTGAGACTCATTACAGGTGGCATCTGGACGTTTGTGATTCTATATGCCATGGCCGCGTTTAACGCCTGTCATCCTGAGGCCCGACGTCGGCCGAAGGATCTCACGCGATGATTGCAACCCTATGCTGTGCCACGGCGTTTTGCCAAGATACCTCGTGAAAGAGCGCGACGCAGCGACGAGTACGACTCATTCCGGGAGATCCTTCGCCCAACCTCGGGGCTCAGGATGACAGTCTTTCATTTGCAGTTTTTGCAGTCCGCGAATCACGACGGGGCGCACGTAACCGTGTTATAGACCCAAACGACTGGAAGCCCGACTCGTTAAGAATCGATTTATGCTCGGTTTCAAAAGCATTCGTGATGCCAGAGCAAGTCGCGATTGAATCCGGTTGGAGGGTGCTGGATCGAATTCTGGTGGGCCATGAAGTAGATATCGAACCTAATAAGTATCGCCGGATCGTAGTTTGGATGGCCGATATTCCAGGAACGACAGAGATAACGTCCGTAATAAAGGCGATAGTCGGTGTTCTCGCTCAACGACAGGTTCATCAGATACTTTCGCCAGCGCTCATTCGGATACTGATCGGCGATGCTGGCGGGTTTTTCGTAGCTGACCGGACGATCAGGGTGAGTCACATTGATATGTCGTCCATCTTTCAGTTGGCCTTCGATGACGTACCAGCCATCGTAGGTGAGAGGATTGGGAGAGAACATATCCCAACGCTGATCGAGGTCGAGCGTCAATCCGATGGCGTCTTGCCACGGCTGGAACGGAACGCGCGTGATCGAAGACAAGTTCCATAGCAGCGTGTACACAACGAGCAGTGCGGCAAAAACGGTTACCGCCGGCGATGTCTTTAGGCTGACCGGACGCGAGCGTATCCAGTCCGTGTAGCGGCTAAGCTGATCCCGATTGCGCTCGATTCTCTCGTACCACTCTTTGCCTTTCCTCTCAAGGAAATTGCTGCGCAGCACAGGGGACAGCCACGAAAAGATTGGAGAGTACGAGACAAGCTGAGCAAACGCGCGCCACTTGTAATGACGCCTTCCCTCGCAATCGACAAGGATCCAGCTCTTCTGATCGCGCATTTCGAGCTCAGTAACCGGAAACTCTTGCGCGGCGATGAGTTCTAGTTTGGGAATAAGAAGGAACGTACGCACAATGCGGACCAGCTTTGAGCAGAACGAGCACTTACCATCGTAATAAATGCGCGCGCCGGAACCCGCGGAAGTTTCTCCGGTCAGCCAGGGCAAGCGACGGCGAATCCAATTTCTCTCCCAAAACCATGTTGGTATGAGCGGCAGTGCAGCCATACAAGCTATGTATGGAAAGTGTCCAAGACGTATCGAAAGACCGAGGCCGACATGCAAGGCAATGATCAGCAGAGCTCCCAGTAGTCGAGCGGGACCCGCAAGAAACGGCGTTAGCAACAGGAGAGGAATTGAGGCCTCGTGCACCAATGTTTCCCGTGTGAGCCACGGAAGCAACTTCGGAAAGTGCAAAAGAAAGCTTCCCAGCGGCGTCGACATTTGCTGGATACTCAGGGCGTAATAAACCGCGCTGAAATCTCTGCGCCACTCCGGAGCTGTCTTGAGAAGAACGGCGAAGGCGTACACAATGGCCACCTGCGCGATCAGCGCCAGGCCTGGAGTCGAGAAATAGGAGAATTTCGGCTTTGGCGGTTTCGGCTCCTCCGGGCGCAGCGCCGCGTCCACCGAATAGAACGCGCTTAGCGGTAAGAAGATGGCAATGAAGGCAAGCACGCGAAGATACACATCCCCGCCCTGAAGGATGACGGGATTACGCGTCTGTACAGAAACCACCATGAACCAGCTTGCGAAAGCCGCGAACCGCGTCCGCACACCGAAGATCAGCATTACAGCGAATGCCGCAGCAAGGAGAAACAGGATTACCTGGAACGCCAGCTGACCACTCATCAGGTGGATAGAAAAGCGCGGCGCTTGAGAAAACTTGTCGAGCAGCGCAGCTCTGGGCAGCACACCAAAGTCGGTATAGAAGACCGTTAAATCCGCAGCGCGCCACATGAGATCGCCCAGAAGCACGGCGCCCAGGGCGATGCGAAACAGAGCTAAGGAGCGAAGATCGAGGCTATAGGCCGCCTGAAGATGTGAAAGTACCTTCTTCCACCAGCTCGCGCGAGGCACAGTGGCTGGTGCGGTTCCGTACAGCGAATAGGAAACGGGCCGATCCAGGACGGTCATAACGGGGAGATCTTCCGTCGCAACTGTAGAACAGTTTCAATGCCAATCTCTATTTCGTTCTACATTCACCGCACACCAAAGTAACGGTTCGAATCCAAGCCATTCAAAACAAGCTTCCAACTTTCTTCGAATCCATGCATCCAAAATGGGCCAACGCTAAGTCTTCGGTAACTTGTAGGAGCAATTGAACTCAGATACTTTTCGGGAAGGTGCCGAGCCGCGTTTTGCGGCTGGAGCACCGTGGCATTTCGTTTGAAAGGTTCCTTCTTCCCCGACTGGCCGAACCAAATGAGTACTGATCGACAACGCGGGTTCACTTTACTAGAGCTGCTCATCGTCGTCGTGATCATGCTGATCATAGGCGGCATGATGGCGCCGAAGATGCTTGGAATCATCGACGACCAGAAGCTGCGTGCCTCGGCACAAGCCTATGCCGGCCTGATGCAGGTGGCACGATCACGCGCCACGCAGGACAACGCCGTCTACCAGGTGCTGAACACCACACAAAGCGGCATACCGATAGCGTACGTCGATCTGAACTTCAACCGGACATACGACACGTCGGAACCCATGGTGCTCCTGGCAAGGCCGATCACCGTAAGTGAGACCGGTGTTCCGTCCGGTTTCGGCAATACCACACTCCTGGGCGTACAGCCCTATGCAGATTCGACCTCACCGATGGTGAGCGACGGGTCAGGAGGCATTGCGCCCGGCACTGCCATTCCGGGACTTGCATTCAATGAGCGCGGTCTTCCCTGCCAAAGGGTCGCTGCCGCTGAGACTTGCAAGAATGCGCCCCTGGTAGGGGGGCCGCCCCCAACCTCGTTGCCGATCGCATACATAACGTACTTGCAGTACGCGCGCCGACAGGGTGGAACGGCATACGCCGCAATCACGGTGACACCGGCGGGCAGAGTTAAAACCTGGATTTACCAAGGCGGGCAATGGCAATGAAACGCAATCAGCAACTCAAGCGCCGGCGAAGTTCCAATTCAGGATTCAGCTTGATTGAGCTTCTAATCGCCATGCTTATCCTCACCATTGGTTTGCTTGGCGGGATGATCGTAATTCTCACTGCGATCGCCAGTAATGCGCGCAACCGATTCGACACTGCGGGTGTTGCACTGGCGCAGAGCACCATGGATCGCATCATAGTGCTCTCAGCATCGGCTGGTGTCCAGGCTACGTCTATTACGGATTGCACTGGCACCGCCCAGGCCATGACTACTGCCCCGGGCGGAGCACCGTTGGTCGACCTCTCAAACATATCCAACGGACTGCAAGTGATCGATTTCACGCAAGCGCCGGTCCCCGGTTACCAGATGTATTACACGCTCTGTGCGACTGGCGCCTCGGATGGATTGGCTACCGGGAATCCGCAGATCTACGACGTGCGCTGGAATGTGAGCACCCCGCTCAACCCGCCCAACGGTTCAAGCCAATTGATTCAGGTCGCTGCCAAGAACCTGGGGGAAGTGGGAAATGGCGGGCAGCAGAGTCGGATGTTTAACTTGCCCGTAACTTTGCGAGCGCTGAGAGGAAACTGAGATGTCGAGGAAAAATCATCGACGAAATCAAGCCGGCTTCTCGCTGCTCGAAATCATGGTCACCATGCTTGTACTGGTGATTGTAATGGGAGCTGTGTTTTCGCAGGTCAACCAGATCCAGTCCAGGACCAAAATGGAATCCATGAAGCTCGACCTTACCCAGGAAAGCCGAGCGTTCGTCGATCAGTTTGCCCGCGACCTGCATATGTCTGGCTATCCGATCTCAACGGTCTACCAGACCAATCCCGGAACGAACAGTAAACGTACGGCCGTCGGCCTGGTGTTCGCCTCTCCGATCTCGCTGCGCTTTGAAGGCGATGTCTATGGAGATGGCCATGTGTACAGCGTTCTCTATACTTACGTCGCTTCCGATGCGGCTGATCCGTCTTGCCCTTGCCTACGGCGCAGTGTGGTGGAGAAAGTAGACGGCGACGTTTGGTATTCCGGGGCAGGCGGTCAATCCCCTCCACAGTACTTCACGGAGGTCCAAAACGTGATTACGCCTCAGGGACAATCACAGGATTTGTTCACTTACTTCCAGGGGAACGGAAATGCCGTGAGTGTTGGGAGCTGCACCTGGTCCAGCGGAGTACCAACTTGCCCCGGAATTGACATCAACGGTAGTCCGGCAACAATTCAACTTATCGACGCGATCAAGGTGAACTTGAACACGCGCTCTAAACAGTTCGATCCCCAGACTGGGCAGCCAGCCGTGAATTCCGTATCGACGATCGCGGAACTGGAGAACTAACTGATGAAGCTACAAAGAAATAATTCTGAACGGGGCATTGCGATGCTCGTGGTGCTGTTTGCCATGATCCTCGTGTCGGCAATCGGCCTGGCGCTGATGTTCTCCACCAACAGCGAAACTGGGGTCAACTCCGGCTTCCGCCAATCGAACCTTTCTTACTTCGCTGCGCGATCTGGTGTCGAAGAGATTCGCGACCGTATGCGCTTTACGGTGGCAAACGGCGGCATTTCCGACATTCTTCCCACGGTTCCGATCGGACAGGTGGGAGGGGTGGTGTACATCACTAATCCACTCGGAGGTGAGACGGTCGCACCCTGGGACACAACAACAGATCACTATTTCGACGATGAGCTGTGTCACGAAACATCCAACACTACGGCTGTAGCGCTTAGCCCTGGGGACTACACCAAGCCCTGTCTCTTTGCCGCCGGCTCCTTGCCAACCACAGGCGGATGGTGGGTGAACAAGCCGGCCACGAGTCTGCCCGGCAGTGCATATGTTCCTTACAAATGGGCGCGCATTAACTTGAAGCTGGGAGAGTCCACCAACCCCTGGTGCATCCAGGGGTTTGGCAACTGTGCTCCCCCGTCGCTCCCCCCACTCGGGCCGTCAACGGATCAGGTTTGCTACAACGGCAAGAACGAATTCGTATTAGCTGATCTGAAGCCAATCGATGTTCCCGGGCGAGTAGAAGGTGTAACTCTCCCATCGCAGCTCGCGATGGCTATGGGCATGTTTGAAGGCGGGTCGACTGGCCACGGTAACGGCGGACACGCGTCAGCGAGCAGTTCGAGTGCTTCTTCTTCCACTGCCGGCAGTTCGTCCACATCTTCCAGTTCTTCCGGTAGCAGTTCTTCTAGTTCTTCGGGTAGCTCGAGTTCAACGGGCCTTGTTGGAACAGGCAGCAGTTCCAGCTCGAGTTCAACGGGCCTTGTTGGAACAGGCAGCAGTTCCAGCTCAAGTTCAACAGGACTGGTTGGAACGGGCAGCAGCTCCAGCTCCAGCTCAACAGGTCTGATTGGAACCGGAAGCAGTTCGAGCTCGGGCTCAACAGGTCTGATTGGAACGGGCAGCAGCTCCAGCTCCAGCTCAACAGGCTTGATTGGAACCGGCAGCAGTTCGAGCTCTTCGAGCAGCAGCTCTGGTTCTTCGAGCAGCTCTTCAAGTAGCTCGTCCTCCAGCTCTTCAAGTGGCGGAGGCGGCCCCTCCTGCGGAACAAGTGCCCCTCCGCTTGCAGGTTCGCTGCTCGGAATTGGTGGTGGACCAGTGGCTGCTAATTCTTGCGTAGCAGCAGACGCACAACCCGTCTACATGCTCACTGCTCTTGCAGTTGCGGAAAGCTCGTCTTCCGTCGTCAAGGCCCGCCGCATGGTGCAATACGAAGTAGCCAGAATCGCCTTGCCACCCATGCCCGCGGCCTTGACGATCGCTGGTCCGGTAAGCGCGGCGACACAGTTCGGAGACTCGAACAATTTCCAAGTCGATGGTCACGATGCATGCGGCGGGCAGGACAGGCCGGCCGTGGGAACCGTGCAGGACGTAGGCAACGGCACTGAGACCGCCAGCCAGGTTGCATCAGACTCGCGCAATCAAATCATCAATAATCTGAAGAGACCGCCGAACTATACCGGTGTCGACGGCTGCAAGCCAGACGTTCAGAACGTGAACAACCTCGCCAATCAAAATTACCAGACGCCCGATGGCCTAAACGCACTTGTGCATGACATACAGGCTTCGGCAACGCAGACGCTCAATCCGAGTCACCTGCCCACTAGCTACGACCTTGGGACGGCCGCTAATCCCAAAATCACGGTCGTCAACGGTGACTTCACTACGACGATGGATGGCTACGGCATTCTACTAGTAACCGGAACCCTCACTATGAGCGGAAACGACCATTGGCACGGACTTATCTTTGTGATCGGGAGTGGGCAATTTACGGAAAACGGAACGCCTGCAATTGACGGCGCCATCCTGGTCGCGAAGATTGGGCAGACTAGCGGCTGTCCTGGTACGACTAACTGTTATGCCACCAACCCGTCTGACGCCAATATGTACCGAGATCCTGTGAGTGGCCAGAAAGTGCTTGGCAGCCCCACCTTTCACTGGAACGGCGGCGGCATCGGCGGGATTCAATACAACAGTTGCACGATTCAATCGGTGAAGCAGGCGGCTAACTTTACTGTGTTAGCTCGTCGGGAAATCACTTACTAGACTATGGAAAGAGCTTTCAACAAGCGCAGCGCTAGCCGCTGCGCTTCGTTTTTTCTTGCAGCGAAGAAAACAACGACGTGACTCAAAAAGCCATCATCATCGGCGCTGGACCTGCCGGACTTACCGCTGCTTACGAGCTGCTCACTCGCACCGACCTCAAGCCCATCGTGCTGGAGAAGAGCACTTACATGGGTGGCATCTCACGCACCATCAACTACAAGGGAAACCGCATGGACATCGGCGGGCATCGCTTTTTTTCCAAGAGCGATCGCGTGATGAACTGGTGGTTCCGGCACCTGCCTGTAGCAGAAGGACGCGAGGAAGCGCCGATCATAGCGTATCAAGGCAAGACTCGCAGCGTGGATGCTGTTAGCACATCGGGGAGTCCGGGTGAGCGCGGCGGCGGTGTAGCGGCGCTTGCAGCCACTGAAGCCGATCTGGATCGCGTGATGCTTCTTCGTCCGCGAAAATCGCGGATCTACTTCCTGCGCAAGTTCTTCGATTACCCGATCCAGCTCTCCAAAGATACGCTGGTAAAGCTCGGTTTGGTCAGAACGTTCAAGATAGGCATCAGCTACATGCGCCGTGCCGCGTTTCCGATGCGAAACGTCAAGAACCTGGAACAGTTCTTCATCAACCGCTTTGGCAGCGAGCTGTACAAGACCTTCTTCAAGTCATACACGGAAAAGGTGTGGGGAGTGCCTTGCGAAAAGATCAGCGCGGAATGGGGTGAGCAGCGCATTAAAAGCCTGTCAATCCTCAAGACGATCGCACACTACATCAAGAAGATGTTCCGCGGAAACGACAGCCGCGACATCGCGCAGAAAAACACCGAAACTTCCCTGATCGAACAGTTCCTTTATCCCAAACTCGGGCCGGGACAGATGTGGGAAGTGGTCGCAGAAAAAATCATCGAGCTGGGCGGGGAGATTGTCACCGATTTCGACGTGACCGGCTTGCAGGTCGACGGATTTCGCATCGCAAGCGTAACCGGAAGCGACAAATACGACAACCAGAAGAAGTTTACGGGCGACTATTTCTTCTCGACGATGCCGATTCAGGAACTTGTCCGGTCGCTACACGTGAACGTTCCCCTGTCGGTATGCGAAGTGAGTGAAGGGCTGATCTATCGTGACTTCATCACCGTCGGGCTGCTGTGCAACAAGCTGAAGGTCCGGGACGAGGGAGACAAGTACGGCAAGCTGATCAGCGACAACTGGATCTATGTCCAGGAGCCGGACGTGCTGGTTGGCCGCCTGCAGGTTTTCAACAACTGGAGCCCGCACCTAGTAAGCGATTCCAGCAAAGTATGGCTGGGCGCCGAATACTTTTGCTACGAAACCGACGAGCTCTGGTCGAAATCCGACGCCGAAATGGGGCGCTTCGCCATCGAAGAACTGGATAAGATCGATATTATCGAGCGTGACGATGTGATCGACTTCAACGTCGTGCGTGTACCCAAGACTTATCCAGCCTATTTTGGGACGTACGACAGATTCGAAGAACTACGGAAGTATGTCGATCAATACGACAATCTATTTCTCGTGGGCCGCAATGGAATGCACAAATACAACAATCAGGACCACTCCATGCTGACCGCGATGACTGCGGTGGACAACATCATTGCCGGCCGCACTGACAAGTCCAACATCTGGTCGGTAAATACCGAAATGGATTACCACGAGGCGAAAGGCAAGCAGTAGGCGATATACGATACGCAATAAGCAGGTAGCAGAACAGTTTCGTAGCCGTAGAAGAGCGCGCCTTCCATGCCATACTCACCACATCCATGCCGAAATTCCGGTACCCCCTCTCCGCTGTGCTCGCGGTGGCGCTGGTTGTAGTTGGTTCCGGACTGCGCGTCTTGTGGACGGCAACCCACCCTCCCATTGACTTCGTTTATAGCGACGCGGAGCGCCACTGGTTCAACGCGACCCATCCGCTGGAGACGAATCCCTTTGCCGGAATCGATCCGCCTGCGTATGAGCTTTGGCTGAGCCTGATTGCTCGCATTACGCTCGGCAATCGGACCGCACTCGGAATCTACGCTTCGCTGCTGTCCCTTGCAGCGCCGTTCGTCTGGTTCCTATTCGCGCGCACCGTGCTGCAGCGCAAAGTCCTCGCTGTATGGTTTTGGGCTGTGCTCACGTGGCTTCCCACGTGGATCGGCATCTTCAGCTACTTCATGAACGAGACGATCCTGATTCCCCTAATTGGATTGTCACTGTGGCTGACGGCGCGTGAACGGCCAGACACGCCTGGGCGCTGGGTAGGCCTGAATCTAGGCTGGATTCTGACCTGTTTGACGCGGATTATCGCGCTGCCGATTGCCGCTGTCATCATGGCATTCGCACTGGGCGGCACTCGGTGCCCTGTGCGTCGAACTCTTCTTGCATTGGCAGTCTGGGCGTGCGCTTTGACGCCGTTTGCGCTGCGTTCATACGAGATCCTCCGTGTCGCAACACCCTTCGGGTTGCCCTATCCGCATCACATCTACTGGGAATCGGGCGCGCGGGACATTTACTTGCATATAACAGTTCCCAGTCGCAGAACCGACTTTAACTACAACTTTACGGCGGCATCCGCATTCGATGAGCCCTTCCACCCATTCAGCGAGTACCAGCCGCGGCCTTCCGGGCGGGCGGACGTGTTCGTAAACGTGGATAGAGGCGCCGCAGATTGGCAACGGGCTGCGGCAGAGTACTCCCCAACATTTTCCAAACGACTCCACCTCTATTGTGAAAATGCTCTTCTCTTCCTGCTGGCGGACTCGTGGCCGGACGGTCATCTCGACTTTTTCTGGGAAAACGCCGCCTACCACTTGCACTGGATGTGGTTGGTGATTGTGCCGGGAGCAGCGATTGGATCGGCCATACACATGTATCGAAACCGGAGCTTGCAGCTAGTGCCGTGCCTGGCGGTTGTGTCGTTCCTGGTTCCGCTCTTCTCGAACGCCGGAGTGATGGAAGCGCGCTTCCGCAAGCCGCTGGAGGGCATTTTCATTTTGGCCCTGTTCTGGCTTGCAGAACAGTGGCGAAACGACAGCAAAACCCTTCACCACGGAGACACGGAGCCACAGAAGGAATTAAGAAGTTAACTTGGAATCGTCCGCTCCGATCCCTTACCGCTTATTGCCTACGACCTATTGCGTCTGCTTATTGCCTATCATCTGTTGTTCCCGCCGTCGTTCGATCCACGTTACTAGAGGCCATGTCCGAGCAGAGTGAACGATGGGACATGTCCGTCGCGTATTGCGGCAATGTTGGCAATGCGCTTGCCTAAAACGAAAAGTAAGTAATATGACCTTCGTTTATTGGACGGGCGCCAACATGCACCAGCATGTGGCATGATTTTCTCGTGCTCGGAAGTCCCCGCCGAGACGGAGGGAAATGATGCCAAGCACAAAGCGCTACTTAACCGTTCTGGCCTTCGGATTGGTCCTGTGCCTAAGCGGGACATCGATGGCCGCAAAGGGTCGTGAAGGCCACGAGAATGAGGGCCAGGTCCAGAAGTTCTCCTTTGCTGGCAGCGGGGGGATGTTTAACCCATGCCCTGGCCATCAGTCGGGGTTTCCTTTCGAAGGGACTAACGTGCTCCGTTATCACGTGGAGAGAGACGACGTCTCGATCCACCTGCGGTTCACAGGCACGGGCATGCACGGAGACAATCCGGTAAAGTTTTACCTCCATGCCAATACTCATGCCGAAGCTCATGGCGCTGGCGACCCTTCTGGCTACGTGATGCCTTTTGAGTCGGTATGGATTGAGAAAGGTTCTCCCAACTTCAAATTGCTCGGCAACATTAGCGTTGGGTTCGACAGCAATGGCAAGCCATTCTCGAACATTCTGGGTGACGGTTTACAACTCCTGTGCACCAATGATCGCGACGATGACGCCGATCGTAAACACCAGGACGACGATAAAGACGACAAAAACTAGTAAGAAAGGTCCCCCAAACCGAGCACGCACTGGAGGCGCGGCAACGTCAGGCAGCCGTGCCTCCGGTTTTCTGTCTTGTTGGTCCTGAATTTGGAGTGAAGATTGACTAGCTAGCCGGCACCTCGCTGTGCGCGATTGCCATCCAGCCCTTCTTTGCCTCCTGCCAGACCGTCATCATGTAGAAGCGCTGCGGGCCAGGCGACGACCTGGTTTGCACCGTAGCGACATAGGTAACCACCATGTCCGCTCCGTGCGGTTTCACCTCGAGCTCGCCAAGGTTGATGCTCGTAAGATTCATTTTTTCAAAGTAGTGCTCCGCCTGCTCTCGGTCCTGGATTCCGGATGGCGTAGTAAGCGTGTAGATCGAGGCCAGACGCCACTTGGCGGTCTTGAAATCTCCATCCTGAATCGCCTTCCACCACAGCCGTTCGTAGGCCTCCGCGCCGGTGGCTTGTGACCAATTTTGGGATTGCGGAGGCTTGCCTTCCGTACACGCGGTAAGTACTGGAAATAAACCCACGAGTATGAGAACCTTCAAGCGAGGCATGCCGGGGATTGTACTAGCAGCGTCGGGCTGGATCGTGGCTCAGAAAAACGTGCTCAACCAGAATTCACTGAATAATTCGCTGTTATTCACTGTTCCTGAAAAGGAATTTGCGAATTTTGGGCCGGTTTCGATAACGTCGAAGTTAGAGTGAAAATTCACTGTTATTTTCAGTGTTATTTTCACTGTTGTTTTCGCTGTTCTCGATTACCTGGGAAATCATGCTTCAACCACCAGAGATCCGAAACCTGCAAGGCTTAATTGATCATCCCGCTATTGGTCCCTCGGTCTAGTGCCTCGACGGCCTTCGTACGTTTCGAAGCGATCCCCGTGTCCTGGATCTTGTACAGCAGCGCGCGATAACTGATGCTCATCGCCTTCGCTGCCTTCTTTCGGTTCCAGTTGTGAGTTTGCAGTACTTTAAGGATAATCCGGCGCTCTAGCTCCCGTACTGCGTCGCGTGTGGCCTTCTTCAAGGAAATTTTGCCGTCCAGAGGAATCAAGGGATCGAAGCAGCTTCCGCCTCCCCGTGAGACCAATTCGGAAGTGATAGATTCCTCGTTGCCCAGGACAACATATCGCTTCATCAGGTTTTCCAGTTGGCGAATGTTGCCAGGCCATTCATAACGCTGCAGCATGGCCATCAGTCCTTCGGAAACAGGCTTCGGCTGGACGCAGAACTTGTCTGCGTAGTAGTCCAAAAAATAGGTGGTTAATGCGGGAATATCCCGCACCCGATGGCGGAGCGCGGGTGCCTGGATTTGCACCACATTGATGCGATAGAAGAGGTCCTGGCGGAAGCGGCCCGCGGCGATTTCCTCAGCCAGATCCCGGTTGGTCGCGCAGATTACCCTGACTTCTACCTTCACGTCCTCCTGAGCCCCGATGCGGCAGAATTGTCCGTCCTGCAGAAGCTGGAGCAGCTTCGCCTGCATACCCAGCTCCAGTTCGCCGATTTCGTCAAGGAAGAGCGTGCCCCGGTGGGCCATTTCGACACGGCCCGGTTTGGATCTGAGTGCGCCAGTAAAAGCGCCACGCTCATAACCAAAAAGCTCACTCTCGAGCAGCGTTCCGGGAATGGCCGGGCAGTTAACCTTTACAAAAGGCCCGTCGCACCAGGGCGATTGCTGGTGGATCATCCGGGCAAGGACCTCCTTGCCCGTGCCATTCTCGCCAGTTATTAGGATCGGAACATTCGCTCCGGCAACTACCCGCAGCTTGTGCTGCAACATCTGCATTCGGTCTGTAGTGCCGAAGACAACCGTCTCGGGCGGAATTCCCGCAGTCAATAGACTGTGTCCATTACTCGCTACGGCAGTTGCACTCAAAAGCCAGCTCCAGGCACACCAAATGATGACTATGAATCCGCTGCACTACCGTGCACATTCGCAACCAACCTTGAAACCGTCTCATTTCGGCTGTGGAAAACTCTGGCGCCAGGTACCAAAACCTAGAATCTTCAATTCATTACGAGAAGGCGGCGAGCCGGACTTCTGAGTAATTCCGGCGTTCATTGCGTTAGCTTTTTCCCCACGCTGGAAAATGTTGCAATGCAAACATTTGCAGGTTCGGAAACGAAGTTTTCTCCACAGAGTCACAGGACCACCAAGAAGACACCCACTCTCTTGAGCAGCTGCACTCATGTTTGCATCTTCGATGTCCGAGCGAGTGGGGTACAAAGATCAGGACCAGTTCCTTCACGAGAAAAATTTCGAAAGACATCTCAAGGGGAGGTTATCTTGAATCTAAGTGCGGTGAAGATTCGGATTTCAGGTCACTCAAAACAGACTGGCGACTGGTTACTTGGCTTTCCATTTGGTATGCACAAGTTTGCACTTGAGCATTAGTGGAAACTGTTAAAAAACTTGGGGAAGTAGCTATATAAATATGTGTTTAGGTCTGTTCCAAAGATGGCTAGGAAACTGCACTCATGTCAAGAACGCCAGCCGGATGCTGTTGGTTGCTAGTCTCGCGAACAGATACCGGGTAGGATCTTGCCTGTTATTTAGTCACATTGCAGGCCCGTTGTCAGGCCAGTGTTGGAGAGAGCTGATGGCCCCGAGCGCGGCACAGTAAATTCAGGAGCTCAGGAATCTTGCCCGTGGACGAGAAACGCGTACTCCCAAGGTTTCCGCTGGAAATGCCCGTTTGGGTCCGGGTTCCCGGATCCGATGCTACAGTGCATGCCAAAACGCGTGATGTGAGTGCCAGCGGTGTTTTCTTCTACGCTAATTTCGAGATTCGTCCGGACGCGGAGATCGAATTCACCATGACCCTGCCGCCAGAGCTTACCCGAACCGCCGCGATCCAAGTCTCTTGCAAGGGTAAAGTCGTGAGGGTGCAAACCGACGCTGAAACCGGAAGGATTGGCATCGCGGCAGCAATCCACAGCTACGATTTTCTCGCCCAAGCGGCTTCCAGCCTTGGTGACGCTTAGCCCCATCCCCTGAGCACGAAACTTACTTTTGCGTCACGGGTTTGTGATTGGTAACGGCACGTGGTTACTATTGGTTTTGCTTTCAGTAACTTCGGTACGTACTCAGCAAACCTTCCCTTGAGAATTGCAAACTATTGCGATATTGTAAGCCAACGGTTGGCCGAGCGGACTCACTTCGAGGCTACAACTCCTCCCTCAGCCTTAAGAAACCCCTGTTTCGGTAACAATTTGAGAAGTTCCCGGTTAGCTTGGAGTTCGCGCCGGAAACGGAGATAAGCGTGTCTAGTTCCCCTGGTCAGGCCATCGCGAGTGCCCCGTCGTCCGCGACTCGGCTTGAAATCGAAGATTCGCTAAAACAGGATATCTTCCGGCGCACCATCGCCTTGGCATCCGCCGCCCACGAGCTTAAGACCCCTCTTTCGGTCATGACTGGTTACACCGACCTGCTTCTTGGCCAATTGCTTGGCCCCCTCAACGAGCAACAGCGGAAGGTATTGGAGGAGATGAAGCAAAGTGGTCTTCGATTGCAGCGCTTTGTTCAAGATTTTCTGGCATTCAGCGCTCTAGAATCTGGCAAGATCCGCATTTCCAAAGAATTAGGGGATGTGAACGAGTGCATCGCCGAGGTTTTGGAGCACTGGTCCGGCCGCTTCGAGCAGAAGAAGCTGCGGTGGGAATTCCGTCCGGATAGCAATTTGCAGCAATTGCTTTTCGATCCACTCAAACTTCAGCATGTGATTTCCAATCTGATCGATAACGCTGTGAAATTTACGCCTCAGGGTGGCAAGATCTGCGTAAGCACGAGCACGCATCTTTGGGAGCGTCGAAGCTTCCGTCAGGCACTGCCCTTTGCCAATGAGCGACGTTCCGGGGCAGATCACCAACCAAATGCAATTCGGATTTGCGTGACAGACAGTGGGCCGGGCATACCTCCCGAGTATCATCAGGAGATCTTCAACGAATTCCTGCGATTGCAGCAAACCTCTTCTTCCCATGGCATGGGACTGGGGCTGGCAATCGCGCGACGGCTGGTGGAAGCGCATGCGGGAAAGATCTGGGTTGAGAGCGAACACGGCCACGGCAGTACGTTCTGCCTGCTGCTGCCGATGAGGACCAAAGAGTAAGTCATGAGCGCAAACGCCACTATTCTGATCGTCGACGACGAACCCAGCATGCTTCGTTACACGAAGACGTTGCTCGAGGTGGACAACTACGCCGTCGAGACTGCCGGTAGTGGCTTCGAGGCAATCAAGCGCGTCCAGGAGGGACTAAAGCCGAGTCTTATTCTGCTCGACATGGCCATGCCCAGCATGAATGGCCTACAGACCATTGAAGAGTGTAAAAAGATTCGTCCTGAGCAGAAGATCGTTGTGTTGTCGTGCGTGAGCGACACCAGCACAGTTGTGCAGGCCATTAAGCTGGGAGCGCTCGACTATGTCACCAAGCCTTTCTACAAATCGGAGCTCGACGCGGTATTAAAACGCTGCCTTGAGCCGGACAGGCCAACTAAAGGCACCGCAGACCTCCAGCGCTACACCGTCTCCGACGACGTAGAGGTCGAGAGCCTCGAAGACGACCTCTTCTTCCTCGCCGCAAGTCCGCAAATGAAACAGATTCGCGCCCAGGTATCTCTGGTCGCCAAAGTCGACGTTCCAGTCCTGCTGCTGGGGGAGAGTGGAGTTGGAAAAGAAATTCTGGCGCGATTGATTCATAAGATGTCGATCCGCGCACACCGTCCGTTATTGAAAGTGAACTGCGCAGCATTGCCTGCCGAACTATTGGAAAGTGAGCTATTCGGATACGAAGCCGGAGCATTTACCGGAGCGCAGCGCTCAAAGCCCGGCAAGTTCGAGCAGTGCAATAAAGGCACTATGCTGCTGGACGAAATCGGCGAAATGAGCACAGCGCTCCAGGCAAAGCTTTTACACGTGCTTCAGGACGGATCGTTTTCCCGCTTAGGCAGCCGGTCGAACGTCACCGTTGACGTCCGCGTATTGGCCGCTACGAACGTAAATGTCGAAGAAGCCATTGCCAATAAGACTCTTCGCGAGGACCTCTATTACCGCCTGAACGCATTCACCATGCACATTCCGCCGTTGCGCGAGCGGCGTGAGGAAATCCCGCTGCTACTGAAGCACTTCATGAATCGCTTATCGGAGCGCTACGCACACGCGCCGCTCAGTTACTCGGAGCGCCTTGTACGAGCCTGCATGCTGTATCACTGGCCAGGCAATCTGCGCGAGCTCGGTAACTTCGTGAAGCGCTATCTCGTGCTTCAGGACGAAGAGATGGCAATCTCCGAGCTCGAAGCTAAGGGAAGAGGTCAGGGAAACGGACTCACCGACGCCTCATCCAACAGTGGGGCCGGCGGTGTACCGGAGGGTGGACTCAAGTCGCTGGTCCGCGGGCTCAAGGACGAAGCCGAACTCCGAGCGATCGAGCAGGCGCTGATCGCGACTAACTGGAACCGCAAAATGGCTGCGGCCCGGCTCAATATTAGTTATAAGGCGCTTCTGTACAAGATTAAGCAATACCAAATTGTCCCCCCGGGATCCAACCGTCTATCGGAGCCACGCACCGGATTGCGGTAAGCTGTTCTGCGTATGCCGGAACGGGACGACCTGAAGGTTGTTGCGCATCTAGCCGATGGATCACTCATCAAAGGTATCCTTCGCAACTCAGAATCATTTGATCCCCTCGCCGCTGGTCTCATCGGGCAGACTCTGCCTGCCACTGTGTCTCTCGAAGTACCTGGAGTCGGCCAGAGACTTGTCGATATCAACACTGCGAAAGCCCTGTTCTTCGTGAAGTCTTTAGAAGGTCGCTCAGATTACGTCGAGGTCAAGTTCTTCGAGCGCAATCCCCAAATCGAAGGACTCTGGATCAAGATCAAGTTCAAAGACGGAGAAGTAACGGAAGGAATTGTTCACAATTCCCTTCCCTTCGTTGCAGATTCCGGATTTTTCCTCCGCCCGCCCGATCCCCAAAGCAACAACCGTGTAGTGTATGTGGTGAAGGGTTTTCTCTCGGACTTCCGCATCCTTGGAATTCGGAGCGAGTACTAAAATCCAGTTTGCCTCGCAATTTGGTAATTTCTAAATTGCAAAGCGTGGATATGACACAACTACCGCAACACCGTTGTCAAAAGGTCGCTTGTCACACTCATGGCTCTGTATCTCGTTACTGGCGTAGCTGGTTTTATCGGCTCTAACCTCGCGCGCGAACTTGTTCGTCGTGGAGATAAGGTTCGCGGCTTCGATAACTTTGAAACCGGAAAGCGCGAGAATCTCGCAGGCTTGAGTCCAAAGATTGAATTTCGCGAACTCGACCTTCTTGACGCACGTGGAGTAGCCGAGTTTTGCCATGGAGTTGACTACATTTTGCACCAGGCAGCGATTCCCTCCGTTCCGCGCTCAGTCCAAGACCCAGTTTCCAGCCACAACGCCAACATCACTGGGACTCTGAATGTACTCATGGGTGCGCGGGAAGCGAGAGTGAAACGAGTCGTCTACGCTGCATCTTCGTCTGCCTACGGCGACACTCCCACTCTGCCTAAGGACGAAGCCATGCTGCCCAATCCGATCTCGCCGTACGCGGTGCAGAAGCTGGCTGGCGAGCTGTATCTGAGCTCTTTCTATCGGGTCTACGGACTTGAGACCGTCTCGCTCCGCTACTTCAATATCTTTGGACCATATCAGGATCCAACATCGCAATACTCGGGAGTCTTGGCAAAGTTCATCACGCAAATGCTCGCGGGAAAACCCTCCACGATCTTCGGCGACGGTGAGCAGAGCCGCGACTTTACTTATGTCGAGAACGCGGTAAATGCCAACTTGCTGGCATGTAAAGCTCCGGCGGAAAAGGTCGCTGGAGGCGTGTTTAATGTGGCCACGGCCACCCGCTTCTCGCTAAACGAAACCTTCCTCACTCTGGCAGAGATCATCGGATACAAAGGGGAGCCTCAGTACGTTGCGCCGAGGGCGGGTGATGTGAAGCATTCATTGGCCGATATCTCGAGGACAAGGGAAGCCATGGGATACGAGCCAACCGTGGGCTTCGAAAACGGTCTCCGCCGCACCGTGGAGTGGTATAAGCAAGCGTTAGTTTCGGCAGGAAGTACGTCGAGTTAGGCTGCGGTCGTAGTTTCTACGGCAACAGTTTTGCAGCCGCCAGAAACTGCGCCGCTCCTGCTTCGGACATCTTTCGCCAGCGGACCGTCCCCGACGAATCAATTAAGAATTCGGCTGCCGCGCTGATATCACGTCCTTCAAGTCCAGCCTTTGGCGCCAATAGATCGTAGTGCCGGACCGCTTCTGCGTTCCGATCCGAGAGGACAGGAAAAGTAAGACCTGCCTTGCTGACCATCGCACTCGCCTCTTCAGGCGTGTCCGCGCTGATGGCGACCGGCTGTATTCCCAATTGTTCGAACGACGCCATGTTGCGCTGAATGCTCCGTAACTCGGAGGCACAGGAGCTTCACCAATAGCCACGGTAGAAGACCAGCAGGATTCCCCGCGGACCGCGCGCAGAACCAGACGCGTTGCCGGGCAAAGCAGAACCCGAGAGCAATTGACCCAAAGTCACTGGAGAGCTACTAGTGTTGAGCAAGGCAAATTCAGGCGCCCTGCTTCCCACCTTTGGAGCATTAGCCGCGGCGGGAAAGTACTTCGTCACCATGACCGTCATGAATCCAAACAGGGCAACCAGCACTACGCTCAAAGTCGCTAGGATTGGTCCTGCACGACGGCCGCGATACAGTTCGGGTTCACGGCGGGCACGCTTAAAACCACTAACCAGCAGCCACACTGCCACCACGAACAGTGCCGCGCTTAACCAGAAGACGCTGCGCGTGATCTGAAACCCAAGTACATAAATCAACAGTGCAATCAGACTGAGAAGGAACCCAGCCCACAACGTCCAGTTCCGACGTCTAGAATCCATGGCAGCGCATCTTAACGTTCGCTTTAAGTATTTTCAATGGCGAAACAACGCTCATGAAAGAATCCCTTCTGGACCATTCCATGCCAAGCCCTTTCTGCCACATCGTGATTCCCTCTCCTGACCTCGAGAAAGCGAAATTGTTCTACGAGCAGATTTTTGGTTGGAAGACGGAAGCGAACGTCCCGGGTGCGAGCTATTGGTTTTTCGAATCGGGAAATGTGAATGGAGCATTCGACGGAAGCCGCAGACCGGCAGCGCAATCGGTTGTCTTAGTGATGCGGGTCACTGATCTGCGAGGAACGCTCGAACGCATCGTGCAACACGGAGGCAGGGTTACTCGAAACGCTAGCCGGATTGGCGAGGCAAGTCCGGGCTATGACGCCTATTTTCTCGATCCAAATGGGAACGAAATGGGACTCTACTCAGAAGGTAACTGAGGCGAGAAAAGCATGGCCATCCGTTCCGTGGAATAATTGAAGGGCCCCTTTATAGAATATTTACGAATATTTATGGGGGTGCGATACATTAGGTCGCATTTATGGAACTGCTCTTCAACCTGTTCTGGTTAACTACCATTCTCCTGCTCTTCGCGGGCGGATGGTGGCATCGATTGGGTGAGGACAAGCCGCATCACAGTTGGAAGGTGGGCGCGGTTGCTCTGATGTGCATTTCCTTTTTGATTTTTCCTGCCATCTCTCTTTCTGACGATCTCCATATTGAGTCCATGGCGGTTGAGGCCCCCACGAAGCGAATTTCGCAACTGATGGTTAATCTCCATCAGACTGGCGTTGTACTCGCACCATGGGACTCGGCCGTTCTGCTCACGATTTTCGCGGCTCCGTCTCGCGACACAGATTGGATTACAAATGTCACAGTCGCTGTCCTTCTTGACGGTTTCCAGTCTCCCTCCTCGGGCAGAGCCCCTCCGTTTCTTCCTCTCAGACTCTTCCTTGAATAGAAACAACTAAAGACATCGCCCACAGGTGGTCGGCTGAAAGTGGTAGCTGTGAAGTACGTATCCGAGTTCGTCATGAGCTCCCGTCCGGTTGGATGGCGATGCTCCAGGTGCGGTCAAGTGCTTGCGCTCCCACTTATGGACGAAGTAAGTGCTGCGGCCGATCCGGACATGCAAGCTGCATTTCGCTCACATCACTGCGAACGAGGCCAGCAAAAAGAAGTTGCGAAATCCAAATCCCAGTCAGCGGACAGCTAAGCCGCCGGAGCCCCCCGAAATTTATCGTACGAAAATTACATAGAAGAGACATAGATACACAAACGCACCTACCGCCCAATGAAAGGCTCGCCTGCCGGTCGGCGTCCAAACCCAAAGAAGTATCATGGCAAGCAGCGCGTACACCCACCAACAACTGCAGCCACAGCGGCCAGCCGTCGAATTTCGTCATGAGCCTTTCGGCTTTGTCACGGTACCGATGCTCTTTCCGTGCTTATCTCTTTGCCGAAACCTTGGTTGCCGACGCGAGCCTGGTCAGGAGCTCGCGGGCTGCCTGCTGGTAAGGACCCGCGATGCCTGCCGCCTCGGTCAGAGGAGGCTTGGCTGCCGCCAACTGATTGCTTTTTGCGTAGGCGAATCCCAGACGGTAGAGCGCCACTGAGTATGGTTCGCTTTGTCCCTTTAACTCCGTGGTTGCTGTTTTCAATTCGGGAATCGCTGCTGCCACCTTCTCCTGTTTCAACAGACAGTAACCCAGCGCAGAATGCGCCAGCCCGGAGTACAACTTCTGCTTAACAGGGTCTTCTGCAGTCTGGGTCTTGGAGAGATCAAGGGCTTTGCGGGCGTACGTTTCCGCGCGCGCTGTGCTGGCTGCATCGGTCTGGTCGGCAAACGTTGCAGCGAGCACGACCAGCGTGCTAATGCTGTTGGGATTGCTCTTCAATGCTTTGTCGGCAAAGCTGGCCAGGCGCGCAGGATCTTTCAGCTGTCCCAGGCTGTAGACGGCTAATTGCAGCACCTGCTCCTGGTAGCGCGAGTTGGGAAATGCGTTGTTGAAGCGTTCGATGTCGCTCATGCGCTGCCGCTCATTCGTCTCCGCCGTCAGGGCATTCAGGGCGGAGGTTTCGAGGAATTCGTACGATTGGCGATATGGCGCCTGCTCAGACTTGATCTTGTCGGCAAACTGCTCGTCGGAGATGCCATCCGGCTTCGCTTGTTTGGCGATGCCATTGAACGCCGTGCCGCCGCGCGCCGCGAGATCCACGACCCTTTCGTTCGCATTCATCTTCTGGGCCACCGACGCAAGCGAAACGATGATTTCAAGATTGTTGGGCTGCGCTGCAAGGGCTTTCTCCCCAAACTCCATTGCTTTGCTCGTATCACCCTGCTCAACATACTGTTGTGAGAGTTGCGAGTTGCCGTAGGCTACGGCCTGCGGATTTGAAGCAAACTTCTGCACGAAGTCCTGGAGCATGGCCACGCGCTTTTGCGCATCGGTCTCACTGCTGATGGCCTGCAACGCCTGATCTTCCGGTGTTCCTCCCGCAAAGGAAATCCTGTCGACCTGCGCACTTGCCGCCAGAACAGCTAGTAGAAGAAAACTCAAAGCAGATTTCATATGACGCCTCCGCTCGGCGATTTGTGAGCGGCATCGTATCTCTGTCGCAAGCCAGTAGCAAGATCGAAATCAGGGCGTCACGGACGTGGCCGAGTGTCCGACCCGTCGCGATTTTCGATAGGGTGCGTATCGGGAAGATTACCGCTCCTATCAATTGTCAGCATAAAGCCCAGAATGGGAACCAGGCTGTGCGGAACCCATCCTGCCGTACCGGGGGCGGAGTGGATTGGTGTTGCGGTTTATGTTGGGTTGCAGTCCCTTCGCTAGTGTTGGCAGCAGTCCAAAAGCGGCAGGCCACGCGGGAAACGTGAAGTCGTCGTGGCCAGACGGACAAGCTGAACGGGCACATCGTTTTACCTCCGACCCGAGGGTGGTTCCCCGCTAGTTCGAAATGACTTCCAGCTCAACCAGTACAGCGTAATTCTTTCCTTGTGATAAGATATTACTTATATAATGTATTACTTATATGAAACTGACCCTCGACGCCACCTTCTCTGCCATGGCCGACCCGACTCGTCGAGCGATTCTGGCTCGTCTTGCCAAAGGAGAGGCGACCGTCATGGAACTGGCGGAGCCGTTCGAGATGACGCAGCCCGCAATCTCTCAACATCTCAAGGTGCTCGAGGATGCGGGACTCGTTGTTCGTCGAGTCGAGGGCACGAAGCGCCCTCGTCGTCTAGCAAAAGGCGGTATTGAAGCGATCGATCAATGGCTCGCAATGCTACGCAAAGCTCTCGAGAAAAACTACGACCGGCTGGATGAAGTTCTGGCTGCGATGGAATACAAGAAAGGGAAAACACGATGAGTAAGTTGACGCTGAAGACCGAAGGCGATACACACGTGGTTGTCACCAGGCGCTTCGCTGCACCTCCGGAAGCCATGTATCGCGCTCACACAGATCCGAAGTTAGTCCAGAAATGGATGCTCGGCCCCGAAGGTTGGACAATGCCTGTCTGCATTAACGAGGCGAAGCCAGGGGGCAAGATCCGTTACCAGTGGACAAATGGAAAAGGTGGTGGATTCCACCTGACGGGCGAATTCCTGGAACTTAAGCCTTACAGCAGGATCGTCCATGTCGAGCGGATGCACCTGCCAGATCCTACGCCGGACAACCATATTGAAACCAGATTCGATGCGGATGGCACCGGCACGTTGATGACAATGCGCATGACGTTGCCCGACGCCCAGACGCGGGCGGCCATGCTTGCTTCAGGTATGGAACACGGAATGGAAGCGAGTTACGTCAGGCTGGAAGGACTGATCTAGCTTCGTCATGAGTGTGCGTGCGTCACGGAGGAAGAGTGCCCTGGCGTGAGATAAGGAACGCTCACCCAGGGCCTAAGCCGCTGGCCAGCTGAAAGCGGTCGTTTCGCCGCTTGGATCTCCGCTCGTTCTGAGTTGCTGCCAGCGCGATCCGCTCCGGGAATCTCAGCTTAACTCTTCTTTTTCAGCTTACTCATGCTCGCCGCTGTTGCGCTTTCTACAGCGCGCGAGACTACAGTTTGGAATGCCGAGGGATTCGGGTCGAGCGGATACTCTTGATCCTCGACGGTAAGGCGTTCGTCAGCAAGGACGTTGTCATCTCTCAGCGATTGCAGACGATACTTAATTACGATACGACCGTCGACGGCTCGCTCCATGCCTGTATGATTCACGTCCGGGCCTGGACTGCCGGAACCGAAACTCACCTCATTGAGCAGATCTACATTCATTTTTAAGAGGTAATCGCAATTTGCGGTCTTCGCTTGCCGCAATGCGGGTTCGCCGTTGACTACCAAAATGATCGCAGTGATATTTCTCTTCTTGTCTGTCGCGATCTTCTTTGCTCGTTCGCGCAGCTCCGGGAGCAAATCCTGAACGCGAGCTTTTGTTGAGTCCAACATGATTCCCACTCGTACGCCCGGAGGTCCGCTTGGATCTTCTGCCAGAAGGCTGGAAAGCAGGAGGAGACACATGAAAACGAGAGATACAAAACACTTCAGCAGAGTCCTGGGCATCACAATCCCCCTATGATCGTCCGTTCCAAGGAGAGAATGTTACAGCTTGTCGGTCTTAGTTGCTTTAGAGAGACGACAGAAAAACAAAGGCACGGCTAAGGCCGTGCCTTTCATCATCGACACAAATTTCAGCGAGGCCGAGGCTGTAACTGCGGAGATCCGGTTGTGTCCTGCGCGGTCGTGGTTGGGGCCGCAGCCGAGTTCGACATGGCGTTCAACTCTGAGTTGCGGTACTTCGGTGCGCTGATGTAGCCGTGAATGTGATCCTTGCTTATGCGGTTGATCACCAGCTCCAGCGGACGCGGTTCGTCACCGGGATAGAACATCGCCGGCTCATACAGGTTCAGGTGCTTCTTCGACATCTTGAGGTCGTCAACCATCAGTTCCAAATCGGCATATTGGTGTTTGGTGTTTGCCTTTCGCAGACTGACGCCGACTGGACCTGCATGCGAGAACTGTTTCGACTTGTCGATGTCGAACTCGAAGTAGTTGCGCTCACCCTTGCGCTGCAGGACCACCAGCTCATCATGGGTCTTGGCGATGGAGCCTTGCAGTTCGGTGCGCGCTGACGACAGGTCCTGACGGGTGGAATCGAGGTTACTGCGGGTTTCTTCGATCGCTTTGCCTTGGGCATCGAGCTGGGTTTGGAGCTTCTTCCAGCGTGGATCGGGCTTGCTATGGCGAACCACCGCCGGACGAGTTTGAGCGGCCGGAACGACGACCTGGTTCGTCGCTACCGGCTGGCGTGCTGCTGCCATCGTATCGAGCTTGGCGTTCAGGGCGTCCATTTGTCCCTGCGTTGCTTTCAGGGCAGCGGCTGTCTGGTCGTTCTGGCCGGCGAGTTGTCGGGCGAGATTGCGCTCATGAATCGAGTATCCGAACAACCCAACAAATGCGAGCAGCGCCACGGCTAAAAAGCCGAAGCGGAAACGGGGGGAAGCAGGTTCATACTCGGCCGTCTCTTCTACTTCTGGTTCTTGTTCTACCCGGGATTTCTCTTCTTCTAGCATGACCGGAAAACTCCTGGGCGCAATTGCGCCCTACACGCTAGTTCAGCAACTTTCGTTCCATGTAGTGCAATTTGTAAGTTGCTGATGATAATGAGCTTGGTTCGTGCGTCGACTTCGCGGAAGGCCCAAATTTGCCCGAGTTTCCGGCCAATGCTGGCGGTTTTACACGATTCAGTTCGAGTTGCCTAAGAGCTTCTTCGAGGTTCCACCGCCATCCACCGGGAAAATCAACATCAACCGCTTCACGCAGATGAACGCTGATTTCGGGGATACACGCAGATCATGTTCTGGTTAGGTTGCTTCCGCTGTTGTCTGCTGACCTGTCGTCTTTGCCAGAGAATTGCCCCAAAAGAGCCAAATAAATTAGCCTCTGGGCCCTGAAGAATCTGCGTAGATCCCTCAAATCTGCGTTTCATCCGCGTGAGGCAGTCGCTGGTGCTTTTGATTTCGCAGAGTCAGATTGCGGCTTGCAACTCAAATGTCAGAAGCCCACGCGCTTGCCAGCCTTCAACGCGTCCATCATCTTCTTGATCCGCGACTGCTTTGTCTCCTCGCGCTTGGCCTCGCCGATAGCTCGAACCCATTCCTTCTGGTGCGTGTAGGACAGCGACTCCCAGGTCGTTTGTGCGGCTTTGTTGGCAGCCATCACCTTTTGGATCTCGGCGGGAACTTCGACTACACGAGCGTCACGGTCACGTTGGAGGACAACCTCAACGATATCGCCGGCCTTGCATTTTCCGCCTGCACGCATTTCCTTGTTGACCACCATCATGTGGCCGTCGCCCATGTTGCAGAGCGAGCTGCGAAATGGATGACCGTTGACGGTCCCGCGCACGGGCACGCGAGCCTTGGTGCCGAACACAGTCGGTACATCGAACGGAGGACGCAGCGCGGCAGCCTCCATATTGTCTACCCCTTCAAGCTTCACCCGGAACTTAAATGGACCATCGCCAGGTTCGAATTCACCTTTCTTCGCCATATTCGCCCCTCTTCCTAATTAATGCAGTTGGGAAATGGCACAGTGAACGGAACTTGAAATCCGGCGCCTCGCGGTTGTTATTGATTCACCAAGCTGTCCCAACTACCCTGCATCTATATACCAATGGGCTACTCGCGTCCACCGCGCCCGAGCTTGCAAGGCTCCAATTTTGACCTCGCCATCATCGGTGGGGGAATCAATGGCGTGGCGATTGCGCGAGAGTGCGGGCTGGCTGGCCGCCGCGTGCTGTTGGTAGAACAAGCTGACTTTGCCAGCGGGACAACCAGCCGTGCGACACGCATTATCCACGGTGGCCTTCGCTACCTGGAGCACGGAGAGATTGGTCTGGTGCGCGAGTCGTTGCGGGAGCGGGAGCGCCTGCTGAAGGAACGTCCGCACCTGGTTCATCCGCTGGACTTTGTGTTGGCCCTGCCAACGCATGGAGTCAGGCGAAGCGCGCTCGCGATTCGAGTCGGGATATGGCTCTACCGACAGGCGGCTCGGTCGCATGTCTCCACGGCAAGCCGTGACCTCGCGGCGTTGGAATCGAATCTCGATCGTGGATTGAATCTCAGTCTCTTTCCCTACGAAGACGCACAGTGCGAATACCCCGAGCGGCTGGTTGCTGAATGGCTGGCCGAAGCGGGCGAAGCTGGAGCCGTGGTTCGCAACTATACTGCCGCACTCGAGATCGTCACACATGAGGGCAAGGCTCACGGACTCCTCCTGCGTGATTCGCTCACGAACGAAGAGAGCGAGATCACTGCCGATTGGATAGTGAACGCCGCCGGCCCCTGGGCAGACGAGATTCTCAGTTCTTCGCAGCTGGAACAAAAACGGATGATAGGCGGTGTTCGCGGATCACATATCGTTGTTCCCATCTTTGCGGGCGCTCTTGAGCAGGCACTGTACACGGAGGCAGCGGACAGGCGTCCCGTGTTTGTGATCCCCTGGGCGGGGCAGATCCTGATTGGCACTACTGAAGTTCCACAAGAGGAGTCGCCTGATCGCGCGGAACCCAGCGCTGCTGAGATTGAGTATCTCCTGGCCTCTGCACGCCGACTATTTCCCCGAGCCGCAATTGGGAAGTCGGACATTCGGTACTCCTATGCAGGTGTGAGGCCGCTTCCTTTTAGTCCGCATGAGTCACTTTCGGCAATTTCCCGCCGTCACTTCCTGCACCACCACCTCGAGGATGGAACCGCCGGGCTTATTACCGTGGTCGGCGGCAAGCTCACGACTGCGGCGTCCCTCGCGCGAGACTGTGCGCGCATGATGGGAATTAAAGTTCCTGATGCTCGCGCGACTCTGGCCACGATCAGCCGCAGCCTGGATCTCGTAAACGTCCTCGAACAGTGGTCGAAGAGTGTGGCCTTGCTCGGACACATTCCCGTGGCCACTGCGTCAGCCATCGTGGAGTGGCATGGGCGACGCGCCGAGGCTGTGGCATGCCTGGCCGCACAGGACGAAGCCTTGCGACGCCCGCTCTGCGCTCATTCCGAACACATTGTGGCGGAAGCTGTCTCGGCGATGCAGCACGAATCCGCAGTCAGGCTAGGGGATATCTTGCTGCGTCGTGTTCCTGCCGCCCTCGGTGCCTGTTGGGACGACGAATGCAGCCAGCTTGCTGCCGCGCGGATTGGTTCTGTTTTGGGATGGACTGAGACGCAACAGCGCTCTGAGCTGGAAAGCTTTGCGGAAGAGCGACGACGCTTCCTGCATCCTGTCGCGTCCGCTTCTGTAGTCCGCGACCGGGAGTCACTCTTTGTGGAAGACACGCGCTAAGAGGACTGTGTCATCGGAAATTAATCCGTCAACCCCAAGTTCCGCGAGACGCAGCATTTCCTTTTGCCGATTTACAGTCCACACAAAAATTCGTTTGCCTGCGGAATGCAGCTCGTCCACTAAAGTCTTGGTGGCAAGTTTCTTCTGGGTCATCACCTCTCGAATCGGCAGTGATGGCCAACGCCTGAGCTGACGCACATTCTCGCAAATCAGTCCGAGCGGGATGTCCCTTCCGGATGCGTGAACTGCCTTCAGCACATCGGGCAGAAATGAGGAAACCACAAAGCTGTTGCGATCGGCGGCGTTTAGTACGTCTAGAATTGGCTGCACCTGGCCGGCAACCTTCAATTCGATATCGAGGTATGCGTGGCCTACAAAGCTGCGAATTACTTCGTCGGCGTTAGGCAGTTTGAACTCCGAAAGCAGGTGTTTCTCGATGCGCCTGCGCCGGTAAAACGGGTTGTGGCAGATCACTGCATGGGAATCCCGTGTGTACCGCACATCGAACTCGAAGCCATCACAACCGTGTTCAAGCGCCAGGTTGAACGCCGCAACGGTATTCTCCGGGGCGTATTTCGATGCGCCACGATGGCCGAGCAAGAGTGGACGAGAGGAAGACAATGGACTGACTGAGCACAGCGTTTCTAAGGTTTGTAGACCAATACGAACTTGGCGAATTCAGCCTTCCCAAACGAATGCGTCGAACACTCTCCGCGTGTGGAATCCGAGCCGTTCGTAGAGTGCTACGGCATTGTGGTTGGCCCCGGTAACCGTCAGGGAAAGTTCGGAAAACTTGCGTTCGAGGAGGCTACGTAGACAGGAAGCCATCATCGTACGGGCCAGCCCCTGGCCGCGATATTCGGGCAGAACGCACACTTGTGTCACGTGCCCAACATCGTCCCGCACGCGCGAACATAAGAGCATTCCAATGATGGAACGCGAGGCAGTATGCACGGCGGTAAGCGACGATGCCGGATCGAAAGTCCCGCAGCCGGGAAAGCGAACAATATTATTCAGGAACCGCAAGGAGCCGGCGATGCTTCGATACTGATCATTGATTTCGGAGTCCACATGCCCTGCATAGGCTTGCATGATGACATTCGCGCCGGCCTGAAAGTCTTGCTCCGCCCACGGACGCAGAATGATACCGCGAAGATCTGGTACTCGAAACTCAGGAGCCGGTCGCAGTGGGAGCGACATGAATAGACGAGGAAAGCGCCGAAATCCGCGACGTACGAACGAAGCCATCGTGGAACCCGTGTCGTGCAACAGCAACTGCGCTTCGATTCGGTGGATGCCAGGAGAGTTCTGCAGCGTCTCGGTTACGTGGTTCAGCAGCCGTTCGTTGAGATCGGGTTGCGAATGCGCTGCGGTGAACATGTCGCCAACCACGCCTTTGCTGCCTTCATAAACGAAGAACGAGTAGCCGACGACCCTGCCTTCATCGACGGCGGCGTATCCCGGAAGTATTTTGGAGTCGAGATAACGAAGAATCATCTCGGCAGAGCTCTGGTAGTCCCAATTCATCCGCTCCGACCAAAGCCGCGCTTCCTCCATCAACAGAGGACGCAACTCAGTGGCTCCGAAATGACGAAGATCGATGATTTCCACGGGCAAATAGTCCACAACTTCGTGGACTTGTCTTACAGCGGCTGCGCTTCTGGCATTTCTTAGGGCCAAAATCCCACTCCTGGGCAATAAGCAAACTCTGCTGCCTGGGGCGACTGCAGGCGGCAGGAGTCGGGAACCAGAGTCTAAGAGTAGCCGCGCCGCACGGAAAGCGATTTCCGATGCAGGAACCACAACGTGCAGCCGTAACCACTCAGCTTACCTTGACAGCGATCCACTTGACGAAATCCAGAGCACCTCCAAATGCTGCGGATTCGCGCTGCCGGGAAACGGAGAACCGAACGAAATAAACTTCCGATTCGATCCAATGAGCTTCTCGATCCTGTCATGCTGACCCGCCCGTGCCACGAGGATGTGATCCACAGTCGGGACCTCTCCCCGCTCGTAACGTTCAATCCGCTGGTCGAGATAGAAACCCAGGCCATACTCCACATCACGCCGTGTATCGAGCACGGCAACTGGACGAATGCGGGTCAGGAGATTATCACGTTCTATCCCTTGTATGTAACCCGCAACCTGACGGCTCGAATAGGCTTCTCCGAGAATCCGCCCGGCATAGTGCAGCAGAAAAAAGACCCCAAATGCTACAGGAACTATGGTGGTCCACAAAAGCATCCTCGCTCCTCGGCGTCGCACCAGAAGGAAGATGAAACAAAACACCGCGGCCCCTACGACACTCGCGTAACTTAGCGCAGCGGTTGGGGGGACCGATTTGGGGTCGAGTACAAGATGCGGTACGAGCAACACCGCGGTTGTGAGCAGCGCGGTAATCAAGGAGTGGCCAAGCAGCAGGGCAGGGCGCATGGCGGCCCGTGTTCTGCGACGCAGATAGTCAGCCGTAAGAATTGTGCATGGCGGGATTGACGGCAGAATGTAGCCCGGCAGCTTCGACTGCGAGAACGAGAAGAACAAAATTGGGAATAATGCCCAAATCACCAGAAATTCCGGAAAGGAATCGCCTACCTGCTCACTCTCTCGCACTCGTCCTGGAAAAGAACTACGCCAATCACGCCAGGTCTGTTTGGCTGCTGAAGCGAGAGCGGCCAGGGCGTACGCAGTCCATGGCAGCAACGACAGGAGCAACACTGGCAGATAAAACCAAAATGGCTGCTTATGCTGGAAAAGATCGGTTGCGAAGCGCTCGAGATTATGCTCGAGGAAAAATACTTTGAAGAAGTCTTTATTCGCCATCTGCACGGCGATATACCAGGGCAGCACGATGACGGAGTAGATCAGCACTCCGGGTAGCCACACCGTTTTCCAAACCAATTTCAGATCGCGCCGCACCACGGCAAAGATCAGCACAATAAAGAACGCGAGACCCGGCGCCACCGGTCCTTTTGCCAGCGTGCCCACTGCCAGGAAGAAATAGAGATCAAAGAGCCAGAATTTCTTTCCCGTTTCGAACCAGGCATACCATCCGAGCATGGCAAAGGCAAAGGGCGCCGCCAATTGCATGTCGGTTGAGGCCCCGCGGGAAAAGCCAATCACCGCCACGGCTGTGGCTGTAATAAGAGCTGCGCCAAATTGCGCTCCCGGACGGAAGCGCCGCATGTGGAAGTAGATGATGATGACGAGTGCGGTGGCGAAGGTCGCTGATGGTAATCGGGCTGCCCAATCGTGGTCACCGAATGTGCGGAAAGCTGCGGCTGCGCGCCAGTAATAGAGCGCGGGCTTTTCCAGCCAGGGAGTTCCATGAAGGGTAGGCGTAACGTAGTCGTTGTTGTGCAGCATCTCGCGCGCTACTTGTGCGTAGCGCGGCTCGTCTGCGCCGACCAGACCGAAGTTACCAAGACCGTAGAAAAAAAGCAGGAGCGAAAGTGCGACTACAGTGGCTACTTCGATAACGAGAATGCGCCTTCTCGAATCCATGCCCTGCTCGATAGCGCTGCCTGTTACTACCAAGATTGTGTCCGGCAAGGGTGTGTTGGTCTGCCCGGTGGCAGAGTGATCGATTTCCGGCGTCTCTGCGGAAGAGACACCGCCACGGTGTGATTTCCTGCTGTAATCAATTCAGGCCGTCGCCTCGGGCCCGCGTCCGCCAGGAGAAAATACGGCGCGGAGTTGGGCCAGAATCAGTTCGAGGGATCTCGATAGCGGACCAGATACCGCGCAACCACTGGCACAGGCGTGCCCCCCGCCACCAAATTGTTCAGCCACTGCGGCGACGTTCACCTGGCCCTTGCTGCGCAGGCTCACGCGATACCGTCCGTCCGCAAGTTCGCGAAAAAAGAGTGCTACCTCAACTCCTTGAATGCTCAACGCGTAATTTACGAGCCCCTCGCAGTCCTCTTCCAGCCCGCCGCTGCGCTCCATCTCGGCGGACGAAATATGCATATAGGCCAAGCCTCCTTCGCGGTGGAGGTTCGATAAAGCCATTCCCAGCAGCCTCATCTTCGAAGTTGGGTTGGAAAAGTACACATGATGAGCGATATCCACTGGGTTGGCTCCGCTGCGCACTAATTGCTGCGCCAACTCGAATGTGTGCTCGTCGGTGCCGGCATAACAAAACGCTCCAGTATCCGTAAGGATTGCTGTGTACAGGCACGTTGCCATTTCGGGAGTCATGCTTACATGTGCGGCGCGCCCCAGGCGATAAACCATTTCGGCCACCGCACAAGCGCCGACGTCAATCCAATTGACATCGGCAAAGTTTCGAGCGCTGCTGTGGTGATCGATGTTGATCAGGAAGCGGCCCTCGAGTCCTTGCAGTCGCGTGCGCTGGACGCTGTCGCACTCGAGGATGATCGCGGCCTGGGGAGCACCTTCCGGAATCTGGGAAGCGTGCAGAATCACTTCAGCGTAAGGAAGCGGGTTATAGATTAGCGGAACTGCATCGCTCATGATGACCTGGCTGGTTTTTCCCTTTTGCCGAAGCATTTGATAGAGGGCCAGCAATGACCCGATGGCGTCTCCATCGGGCCGAGCGTGCGACGTAAGCAGAAAGGCGTCGCGCTGCTCGATTTGCTTGAGCACCTGATCCATCATGGCTGCTAACCGAGGATGCCTCCTGCCCGGCTATCTCTTCCTTTTCCTCTTTTTTGTGCGTCCGAGTAATTCGTCGATGCGTGAAACGTATCGTTCAGAACGGTCGATCACGAATACCAGTTCTGGCGCGTGACGCAACCCCATTCGATCTGTCAGTTGATGGCGTATGAATCCCTTTGCCGCGTTCAGTCCAGCCAGCGTCTGCTCCGCCTCTTCATCATCGCCATCGACGCGCACGAAGACGCGTGCCATCTTGCCGCCCGGAGCGAGTACGACCTCGGTGACCGCAGCCAAGCCAATTCGAGGATCCCCCAGTTCTCCTTCGAGAATGAGATCGATTTCCTCGCGAAACGCTCCCACTCGCCTTTCGCGCTGATGTTTCGGGGCGCGCGGCTCTACCATGAAAGGTCCCCTGAATAAAACTCATGAGCATACCAGAAGATTGTGTGATTTCGTGATCGGGTGATTTCGTGAATTTTGGCATTGTGCGAGGGCGCAGAGTTGCGTGACTGGAAGCTTGAACGCCACTTACCTTGGAATCACCATTGGGCGAAACTATGAACTCGTGAAGGCTCTTATCCCATTCGCGAAATCACAAAATCACGAAATCACTCAATTCTTATGACTCACCTCCGCCTCGTTGACGAAGCAGTGCGCTGGCTGCGCTCGAAGTACCGTTGTGGGATCGTTCTATCGGAACAAAGCTGTTCGAGCGGCGAAACTCCTGATGCGATTGGATGGAAGGGACGCAATCGCTCTGTTGTAGTCGAATGCAAAGTGTCACGCGCTGACTTCCTCGCCGATGCGTCGAAGCCATGGCGCGTTGATCCCGATTGTGCGCTCGGATGCGAGCGCTTCTATCTTGCCCCGGCGGAGATGATCTCGATTGAAGAATTGCCGTGCGGCTGGGGATTACTTGAGCTCCGCGGGCGCGAGATAACGATTGCAAGGAAATCGAGAAAGAACTTGCGCACTGGCGCCGGATTCGCGAATGAGATGAACTTGCTTCTGGCCAGCCTGCGTCGAGTGGAAGTGAGGATTGAACCGCAAACCATCACTGATTTCCTGAAATGGAAAAACCGGATGGCGAGATATAACGGCGGAGCAATGCCAACCGGCATCGCCTCTGAAGAGGCGGAGCAGAATCTATATCTGGCGATGAGAAGTGGAGCGGTTTGAGTCCCGCTAAATTCTCGAGCTCTGATTCATTCCTAAGATCTTGGAAAAACTGCGGCCTACAAGAGCCAGCTTGCCTGCTGCGTTCTAACTGTTCGCAAGCGAACACTCCCGCCTCTTCTCGAACACCGTGAAAGAATTTCCGGCACAGTCAAGCTGCTGATTTGTCGAAGGTTATCTGTTTTCAGTCGTGGTCCCGCGATTGCCGTTTGAATTTGTTTAACACTCAATCCCAGGATTCATTCGATGCAAAACTTGTTGCAAGAATTGCGCTATGGAATTCGCACACTGAATAGGAGCCGTGGCTTTGCCGTAGCTGCCGTCCTGGTCCTCGCCCTCGGCATCGGCGCCAACACTGCGATCTTTAGCGTAGTGAATGCGGTCCTGTTGCGGCCTCTGGCATTCCCCCAACCCGATCAACTGGTCCAGATTTGGCATACACCTCCGCAGAAGAGTTTTCCAGGAATGAAAGCATTCGCTGTCTCTGCGGCCAACTATCTTGACTGGGCCACACAGAACCATGTGTTCCAGCAGATGTCGATCTACTCGTGGGCGCATTACAACCTCAGCGGTAAGGGAGAGCCTCAGTTCGTAAGCGCACGCGGCGTCTCCTCGGAATTCTTTTCTGTCTTGCAAGCTCAGCCGATGATGGGACGTGTCTTCTCTCGCGACGAGGATCAGCCTGGCCACAATCATGTGGCGATCCTTAGCGAGAACTTCTGGAGAAATCAGTTCGGAGCAGATCCGGGAATTGTCGGCCAGGACATATCGCTCGACGGAGCCGCATATCGCGTAATCGGCGTAATGCCGGCCAAATTTCAATTTCCCATCACCTCAGATCCAGTTGACGCCGCGAAGCTCTGGACGCCGCTAGCAATGACCGATCAGGAACGCGTCGTGCGAGGTGAGCATCACTACCTGGTCATCGGCCGCCTGAAGCCAGGGATAAGTGTCCGGGAGGCTCAGGCCGAGATGGATACGATCTCACGCCGCCTGGAACAGGAGTATCCCGCTGACGACAAAGGCTGGGGTGCAGTTGTGAAGCCCCTGAGCGAGGAGTTGACAGGAGAAGTGCGCACGCCACTCCTCGTCCTGCTCGGAGCCGTTGCATTCGTTCTGCTGATCGCGTGCGCGAACGTCGCCAATCTCGTGCTGGCAAGGATCGTGTCACGTCAGAAGGAGATAGCGGTTCGTTCCGCTTTGGGAGCATCGCGAATTCGCCTGCTTCGCCAAGTAGTGTGCGAAACAGTTGTGTTGTCCGTCGTTGGAGGATTGCTTGGGCTGCTCATCGCTCATTTCGGAGTGAAGCTGATTGTTGCTTTTCTCGCGTCGAAGCTGCCCCGGGCTTCTGCCATCGCAGTGGATGGCTCGGTACTCGCGTTTACGCTGGCCATTTCTTTCGCGGCGGGAATTCTCGCTAGTCTTGTGCCGGCATTCAGGCTCAGCAACGTGAATGTGAGCGAGGCACTCAAGCAAGGCACTCGGACAAGCTCTGATGCGGGAGGAAATCGCACGCGCGGCGTGCTGGTTGTGTCTGAAGTTGCGTTGTCTCTGATTCTGTTGGTTGGCGCCGGCTTGCTAATCCGCACGCTGTGGGCGCTTCGCAAAGTCGATCCTGGATTCGATCCTCACAACGCTGTCGCTGTCATCCCATCCGTCTCAAGAACTACGTTCCCGCAGCCCGCGCAGGAAATTGCGTTTTATCAGCAACTGGCGGACAAAGTGAAAGCTCTTCCGGGAGTCGAGTCTGCAGCCGTCATTGACAGTCTACCCCTGAGTGGTGGCTCGAATCAGCCGATTCAAATTGAAGGGCGTCCGGTGCAGGCGATGGCCGATCAGCCGGAGGTCGCTGTTCGCATGAGTAGTCCCGGGTACTTCCACATGATGCGCATTCCACTGCTGCGGGGCAGAGACTTCGGCGATCAGGACACTCCAGAGAGTCCAGGCACGATCATCATCAGCCAATCTCTGGCACAACGCTTTTGGCCGAACGAAGATCCAGTGGGAAAGCGCCTCACCCTGACTTTCGTTCCCGGCAAGATTCGGGAGATTGTGGGCGTCGTAGGCGATATCAAGGATCGCGGATTGGATTCAGCAGAGCCGGCCGCGATGCTTTACGTTCCGCTCGCGCATCTGGCGTTTCCTCCGAATGTCGCATGGCGATCATTCCCATTGTGGCTCATGGTTCGAGCCCATTCGGATGCTGCCTCAGTCGCTCCGGCAACGATCAATGCAATCCATCAGCTCAAGTCGGACTTGCCAATTGGAGATGTGGTCACGATGGAGACCTTCATTGCGAGCACTCTTTCGCAGCAACGCTTCAACATGCTGCTGCTCGCAGTATTCGCCGGACTAGCCCTTGTGCTGGCCGCAATCGGGATTTATAGCGTGCTCGCATACACCGTGCGCAGGCGAGTGCGCGAGATCGGAATCCGCATGGCTCTCGGGGCGCAAACTCGCGATGTTGTGCAAATGGTGATCGCCGAAGGAATGAGGCCGACTGCGCTGGGCGTCGCCATAGGAGTTGCAGGCGCGCTTGCCCTGGGACGGTTCATTTCGAGCCTCATTTATGGCGTTAAACCAACGGATCTCGAGACATTCACGGCGGTGTCCCTGCTGCTGGTGCTGGTTAGCTTTCTGGCTAGCGTAATTCCGGCATATCGGGCCACGCGAGTAGAACCGGTAACGACTCTACGAGACGAGTAATCGCTAGAGATGATCAGCCAGCAAGCCTGACATGGGGTGAGCTGGCTTCGAGAGGAGCAACGGTTTTTTGTCGGGGCCCTTTTTTTCGCAATCCCCTCAATCAAAGGACTTAGCTAGCAGATCCCCCGGTGATCCCCGGGGATATCCCGTACTAGGTCCCCTGGGGATTAGAGGGGATATCCCCTGCAATCCCCGGGGATCGAATCGCTGCACACGGAAACGAAAGTCAGTCGCGGTAATCCCCTCTGTTGTCCATTTCGGCACATAGCGAACAAAATAGAATAGCGAATATATGGCGAATTATCAAGCAGGATTTGCACGTCCCGAGAGTGCTAGTCACTCCAGTTCTACATAGCTGTCGGTGAGCTCGGCGCCGTTGTCGTTGGCAATGCGGCTGGCGGCGCGCTCCACTTGCTGCATTAATCCAGATAGATAATCGCGGGAGCTGGAGATGCTGACTACTCCAATCGTGGCTCGCTGCCAGAGGTTGGTTTCTTCGAGTTCCGCGACCGACACGTTGAAACTTGTACGTAGTTTGTCCTTCAGGCTGCGCAGCACTTGTCGCTTCTCCTTGAGGGATTGCGCGCCTTCGATGCGGAGATCGAGAGTGAGGACTGCGATGGGCATGTGTGTGCTGCTCCTCCCCAAGAGTACCGGCGGCAGTAGCGGCTGGATCCTGCACTTACGCACCCAGCGGCTACCGCCGCCGGCATTGTTGCAAAACAAAGGCGCGACATTCGTCGCGCCTCCACAGCCCAGGGCGGCTGTTCCACATCTTCCAACGATTGCAATGTTCCTGACTACTGATGCACTAGCTGTGGCTTGGAACTAATCAGCTCGCCGGCAACTTTCTGCGTGCTGAAGGCTTCGATTACGTCGCCAACCTTGATATCGCCATAACCGGCGATGCCAATTCCGCACTCCATTCCATTGCGCACTTCGCTGACGTCGTCCTTGAAGCGCCGCAGGGAGCCCACGCGGCCCTTGAAGACAACAACATTGTCGCGCAGCAGCCGGACTTCGGCGTCGCGTTTGATGGTTCCATCCTGAATGTAGCAGCCTGCAATCGTTCCGACTTTGGGAACGCGGAAAGTATCGCGGACCTCGGCGCGGCCCTGATAAGTCTCCTTGAATACCGGCTCGAGGAGTCCGACCATGGCCTTGCGGATTTCGTCCTGCAGTTCGTAAATGATCGAATGCAGGCGGATCTCCACGTTTTCCTGCTCCGCCAGCTCCTGCGCCTTGCGCTCAGGACGAACATTGAAGCCGATGATGATCGCGTTTGATGCCGAAGCCAGCAGCACGTCGCTTTCGGTGATCGCACCAACGCCCGAACGCAGCACGCGCACTTTCACCTGCTCATTCGAAAGCTTCTGCAACGAATCTGCCAGCACTTCCACTGAGCCCTGCACGTCACCCTTAAGGATGATTGGCAGTTCCTTGACTCCGGCGGTCTTGATTTGCTCGGCCAGGCCTTCGAGTGTGACTCGCGACGACTTTGCCAACTGCGCTTCACGTGCCTTCTGCTCGCGATATGTGGCAATGTTCTTTGCCTTTTCGCGATCGGCTACCGCCGTGAAGGTGTCTCCTGCTTCGGGAATGCCCTCAAGGCCGATGATCTCAACAGGAGTTGCCGGCTTGGCTTCCTCGACGGCATTGCCGCGATCGTCGAACATGGCGCGAACTTTGCCGAAGGTATTGCCGACGATAAAGGTGTCCCCGGCATGCAACGTACCATTCTGGATCAGCACCGTCGCAACCGCGCCGCGACCGCGATCGAGCTTGGCTTCCAGCACAGCACCGGTCGCAGGCCGATCGGGCGAAGCCTTGAGCTCCTGCAAGTCGGCCACCAGGCAGATCATCTCCATCAGCAGATTCAGATTTGTCTTCTGCTTGGCGGAGACGTCCACGAACACATATTTGCCACCCCACGCTTCAGGAACGAAGCCGCGATCGGCGAGTTGCTTCTTCACGCGATCGGGAAGCGCGCCGGGCTTGTCGATCTTGTTTACGGCGAAGATAAGCGGGACTTTCGCTGCGGTTGCGTGGTCGATAGCCTCAAGGGTCTGAGGCATAACACCATCATCGGCGGCAACGACGATGACAACGATGTCCGTGACCTTGGCCCCGCGAGCACGCATGCGGGTAAACGCTTCGTGACCCGGAGTGTCGAGAAACACGATCTCGCGTCCAAAGGCCGGTGAATCTTCCTTAGTGATGCGAACCTTGTATGCGCCGATGTGCTGAGTGATTCCGCCAGCTTCGCCTCCGGCGACGTTGGTTTCACGAATCGCATCGAGCAGTGAGGTCTTGCCGTGGTCAACGTGTCCCATAATCGTGACCACAGGAGGACGGACAACCGCAGCAGCATCGAGACCATCCGATGCGGCAACACCGGCCTCGCCATCCTTCGACATCTGCTCTTCGAAGCTGATCACCTCAGTATCTGCGCCGAAGAGACGCGCCATATCCTTCGCGAGTTCCGCGTCGAGCGTCTGATTCACGGTAGCGAATACGCCACGGTGGAGCAGGCGCGCAATGATCTCCTTGGCGCGAACGTCAAGCTTCTCGGCCAGATCCTTTACGCTGATACCTTCAGTAATCGTGATTGAGCGTGTGATCGGCAGCGGCTCGTTCGACATCTGCGGTGTAAACCGCGGCGGCGGAGTAAAGCCCTTCATCGGGCCTTCTTTCACTCCACGTGGAACGTAACGCTGCCCCGGCCGTTTGGGGGCACCAGGACGACCCGGAGGACGAGTACCCGTAGGCGGTGGCGGTGGAGCAAGGCCCGGAGCGCCCATTCCCATAGGACGGCCGCCCGGCGACTGCCGCGTCGGATGCATCGGTCGGCGTGCTCCCGGAGCCATCGGCGGACGTTGCCCGGGTTGCGGCGCTCCCATTCCGGGACGACGCTGGAAAATCGGCTGGCCGCGTACGGGCATTCCTCCGCTGGGACGGTGCCCAGGTTGCGGCGCTCCGTGTGCTCCCATTGGCGCAGCCGGCCGCGCAGACTGTGGCGGAGCAGTGTAAACCGGACGTGGTCCGGTCTGAGGCGTGATGACGCGCCTAACAGGCTGAGACGGCGCGAGTGGACGTTGCTGCTGCTGCGAAGCACTCGCGATTGAACCCGGTGCCGGAGCCGAAGGTGGTGTGACCTGAACTGACGTAGGTGGCCTTTCTTCTCGAACGGGTGGCGCGCTCACAGGCGCTGCACTGATTGGGGCGGCTGGCACTTCACTCGGAGCAACAGCTCGCAGAGGAGGCGCGGTTGCGGGTTCTGGCGCAGTGGCCTCGGGCGTTTTCGGCGCGGGCGTTGGAACCGTGAATGACGGACGTGGACCTACTACCGGCCTAATCACACGTCGAGCAGGAGCTTCGGTCGCGGCAACCGGCGGTGCTGCCGCAATCTTTTCGGCAGGAGGCGCAGCAGTCGGAGTTGGAGCCTTCGGAACCGCTGTAGGTGGAACCGCAACTGGCTTCGGCGGCGGCGGCGCTGCTGGAGCTTCCGCCTTACGGCGCAACAAACTGGCGACATCCCCGGGCTTTGAGATGTGCGAGAGATCGATCTTGGTCTTGATTGCAGGTTCGGCCGTGCGCGATCCCCCATCCCTGGCAGTGGCACTTCCGCCTTGGCCGGCAAAATGCTTGCGCACACGCTCCGCTTCATCGAATTCGATGGAACTCGAGTGCGTCTTTTTTTCCGTCACTCCGACTTTGGAAAGGACGTCGAGGATCGCCTTGCTCTTGACTTCCAGTTCCCTTGCCAGATCGTTGATTCGAACTTTGCTCATCCGCCCTGTGTTCTCTCCGCTCTCCCGCTACACGATCATCACAACCCTCACGAGATCAATTGATCGATGCTTCCGTCAGCCCGCCTTCACCCAACTCGGCCGGTCGTTCTTCAACGAATCACTCCGTATGTTCCGGCTTGCTCGCCTCTTCCGGCTGAGGCTCCTCCGGAGCAACAACCTCTTCGGCTTCAGGAACCGGCTGCTCGCCATGCACATGCACTTCCGCTATATCTGCCGCTGGAGCATTCTCTACGCCCGCGATCTCCGCCGCCTCAAGTGCCTGGCCCGTCTCAACAGCTTCTTCATACTCCGAATTCTCGGCCTGAACGTTCGATATCGCAGCGGCGCCGCCCTCGGGCACAGCCTCCACAGCGACTTCTTCCACGCCAGCTTCCGCAGCGACTTCTTCCACGCCAGCTTCCGCGCCCTGAACCTCGCCACCTTCAAGTGCCGAGAAGTAGTTATTCACGGCAATGCTGATCTTCTCGATCGTCTTAGGACCGATACCAGGCAGCTCTTCGAGCTGTTCCGGCGTCATGTCGGCAAGAGCTTCGACTGTAGTTATTCCGGCGGCCACCAGCTTCTCGATCACTTGCTCGCCGAGCTCCGGAACCTTTTCCAGCGGAGTCGTCGTCCCAGAAGTAAGAGCCTGCATCTGCTGCTCAACTTCCTGCCGCTTCTCTTCTTCACTCTTGATGTCGATCTTCCAGCCAAGTAATTTCGCCGCGAGGCGTACGTTCTGCCCCTTCTTGCCGATCGCCAGCGAGAGCTGGGTATCATCTACGATCACTTCGAGGTGCTTCTCCGTCGCGTCGACAACGGTTACGCGACTCACTTTGGCAGGCTGCAGTGCCTTCTCCGCAAAAGTGACCGGATCCTCGTGATACTCAATGATGTCGATCTTTTCGCCGCGAAGCTCACGAATGATGGACTGCACACGCATGCCCTTCATGCCTACGCAAGCTCCGACGGAATCAACATCTTTATCGCGCGACATTACGGCGATCTTCGTGCGCTCGCCGGCTTCGCGAGCGATCGCGCGGATCACGACGGTGTTGTCGTAGATTTCCGGCACTTCAGTCTGGAACAGGTTTTGCACTAGCTCCGGCGCCGCTCGAGATACAACCACCTGCGGCCCCTTCGAGGCCTTCTCCACGCGCACTAGTACTGCGCGCACGCGCTCGCCGACAGCGAAAGACTCAAGCCTCGACTGTTCCTTCCGCCCCATGCGCGCTTCGGCTTTGCCGATATCGAAGATCACATCCGGACCTTCGATGCGCTTCACCGTGGCGTTAAGAATTTCGCCGACACGTCCGATGTACTCGTTGTAGACGGTGTCGCGCTCGGCCTCGCGAACCTTCTGAAAGATGACCTGCTTGGCAAGCTGTGCCGATATGCGTCCGAGCACACCGTCGGTGGACTTGTACTGGCGGATCTCGCCGCCAACTTCGACGTTCGGATCGACGCGACGCGCATCCTCGAGCGTGATCTGCACGTTTGGATCTTCGACCTGCTCCGGAGTCTCTACGACACTCCTGTAGCTATAAGCCTGGATCGCACCTGTCTCTTTATTGAGTTCGGCGCGCATGTTCTCCTGGATCTTGTAGTGCTTGCGCGTGGCGACAGCAATGGCGTCTTCCACCGCGTTGACCACAATTTGCGGATCGATTCCTTTTTCCCGGCTCAGCGCTTCAATATTTTCGTACAGCGGACTTGCCATGATTGCCCTTAGTTCCCGTTATTCCTAAATCTCTAAATCTCCGGCACCAGACGAGCGCGTTCAATGTTGCTCATCTCCAGCTCAATCGCGCGCTCCGTGGTATCACCTTCGACAGCAGACTTCTTCTTGTGCTTGCCCTTTTTCTTACTCGACTCCAAGTCCAGGGCAATGCGGCTGTCGTCCAGCGTGCGAAGCCTACCTTCAAAGTGCCGGTTCCCTGCCACAGGCTCGCGCGTCATAATCTTGACTTTGCTACCCGAGAATCGCTGGAAATCGGCCGGCTTGACCAACTTTCGGTCGAGCCCAGGTGATGAGACCTCCAACAGATATTCGCCACCCGGAACGGCATCCTCTACGTCAAGAACCGTGCTCAATTCACGACTGTAATTCGCGCAATCTTCGTGAGTGATGCCCGCCAACCTGTCCCAATTCACAGGCGAAGGCACTTTTTCTCCAGCCTCGGCTGCCGCAGCGAACTGCTGCTCGAGAGCACGTCTTCCTTCGGCATTTTTCTCGATAAAGAGCCGGAGAAGGCGTCCTTTGCCCCCGCCGTGAAACTCCAAATCAACAACTTCGAGTCCCGACGAAGCTCCGATTCGTTCCGCAATCGCACGCACACGGGCTTCATCGAATGGCATTACCTGTCTTCAGCCTGCAAATCGCAAAAAGTTTGCCGGAAATAAAAAGTGGGCTATCGCCCACTGGTTTGCTTCGCCAAACGATTTCTTCATCACACTACGTGGATGAAGTGGAAGCTTAGCCACCCCCTAAGGGGGCCCCGTCGCCGGACTCTTACCTCTTCGGCTTATACGTCTTTAGCTTGCAAGCCGGGTCGGGGTGAACACCACAAAGTGTGATGATACGCCGGATGTGAGCGATTTACAAACCACCCGGCAGTTCAAGAGAATAGCTACAAACATCAATTACACAGCACCATACCGGCACGGAGCAAGGCTTGCAAGATCCTGAAAATCAGTCGCTTAGTCCAAGCGATTCCAACTCGTCGACTCCGGCCCAATCCCGATCTTTAAGGCCTAGTTCACTGTTTTTTAATGATCGAGGCTTGCGCGCCGGTTGGCGCTTCGTGCTCTTCTTGGTTTTGCTCAGACTTGTCCTGATCCCGGTAGTCTTTGGCGCTGTCAGGCCGTTCCGTCATCGCCTGGAACCGAGCGTCGGAGACATATCGGACGCGCTGCTGCTTGCATGCATTCTGCTGGGCACGTTCATCATGTCAAAGCTGGAGCGTCGCCCCGTACTTTTGTACGGGCTGAGGGACTCCGTCGCACTTCCCCGTTTTTTGTCAGGAACGCTGACCGGATTCGCGTCACTAACCCTAATGCTTTTGGGCCTACGCGCGACTCATCACCTCATGTTCGGACCTCGTTCCATGGGGGGATCGCAACTTCTCGTCGCTGCACTGCTGAATCTGCTTGGCTTCCTGATTGTCGCGCTCTTTGAAGAAAACGCATTCCGAGGATATGCCCTACACACCCTGTCCGAAGGGATTGGATTCTGGCCGGCGGCGATCGTGATGTCGCTACTCTTTGCGGCACTACACGTGCAAAATCCGGGCGAATCGAAGGTCGGAATAGCCGCAGTGTTTGCCTTTGGGATGATGCTCGCATTCTCGCTGTGGCGCACGGGAAGCTTGCTCTGGGCAATTGGATTTCACTTCATGTGGGACTACTCAGAGAGCTTCTTGTACGGCGTTCCGGATAGCGGATTCGTTCAACCAGAACATCTCCTGAGCACGCGTCTGTCCGGTCCAACGTGGATCACCGGAGGAAGCGTTGGTCCTGAGGGAAGCTGGTTCATATTCGTCGTCTTGGCTATCGTCACATTACTAATTCATTTCGCATATCCGCACCGACAATTTGAGAAAAACCTGATTCACCACGGAGACACTGAGCGCACGGAGAAGACTTGAACTGAACGCACTGCGCCTTTCGATTTTCTCAGTGTTCTCCGTGGCTCCGTGGTGAGTCACGCTACAATTGAGAAAAGCAAGTGAGATTTGAATGATTCATTTTCCCGTTCCTGTGGCTCTTACCTTCGATGATGTTCTGCTGTTGCCTGCGCATTCTGATGTGGTTCCGGCACTGGCCAACACGCAGACACGGCTCTCGCGCAACATCAATCTGAACATTCCGATCATCAGCTCGGCGATGGATACCGTCACTGAATCGCGCCTCGCAATCGCGATGGCGCAGCAAGGCGGCATCGGCATCATTCATCGCAACCTTACGATCGAACAACAGGCAGCGGAAGTTGATAAGGTAAAGCGCTCTGAGAGCGGCATGATCGTCGACCCGGTAACGATCTCGCCCGATGCCAAGATTTCAGATGCCCTCGAAGTAATGCGCAAGTTCAAGATCTCCGGGGTGCCGGTTACTAAAAATAACAAGCTGGTCGGCATTCTCACCAACCGCGATCTCCGTTTTGAGACACGTACCGACATTCCAGTTGCGAAGGTGATGACCAAAGACAATCTCATCACTGTTCCCGTCGGGACCACGCTCGAAGAGGCGGAACAGATCCTCCACAAGCACCGCGTGGAGAAGCTACTCGTCGTCGACGACAAGCAGACTCTGAAAGGTTTGATCACGGTAAAAGACATTCAGAAGAAGCTGAAATACCCGAACGCTGCGAAGGATTCCCAGGGCCGCCTACGCGTAGGCGCCGCAATCGGAGCCACTGGCGATTACCTTGAACGCGCCCAGGAGATGGCGAGATACAAAGTGGATGTAGTTGCGATCGACAGCGCGCATGGGCACACCACTCGAGTGCTCGATGCGGTGAAAGAGATCAAGAGCAAGCTGCCCGAAGTAGAACTCCTCGCCGGCAATGTTGGGACGTTTGATGGCGCCTGCGCTTTGATCAAAGCTGGCGCTGATGCGGTAAAAGTCGGAATCGGACCTGGATCCATCTGCACAACTCGGATCGTAACCGGCGCCGGAGTGCCGCAGATCTATGCGATCGCCGAAGCTTCACGAGCGGCGAAAGACTCAGGTGTTCCCATCATCGCTGACGGCGGCATTAAATACTCTGGAGACGTCACCAAGGCGATCGCGGCAGGTGCAAGTTCAGTCATGATTGGCTCCCTCTTTGCCGGAGTGGATGAGAGTCCCGGCGAGACGATCTTGTATCAAGGCCGTTCGTTCAAGACATATCGCGGCATGGGATCGTTGGCCGCGATGGCGCAAGGCTCGAGTGAGCGTTACTTCCAGAGCAACGACGAAGACACTCCAGCAGCCGAGTTGATGGAAAACGGAGACCAAAACCGTCTAGCCAAACTTGTGCCGGAAGGAATCGAGGGACGCGTTCCGTATCGGGGCCCACTGGCAAACATGGTGCTGCAACTCGTCGGTGGATTGCGCTCCGGCATGGGATACGTGGGATGCTCCACCATTCCTGAACTGCAACAAGAAGCCCGCTTCGTGCGAATCAGCGGCGCAGGTCTGCGCGAGAGCCACGTGCACGACGTGATTATCACCCGCGAGGCTCCAAACTATAGGTTGGAGTAGCGCGTCGTTGAAATCGTTCATCCGCAATTTTCGTTACTGGATACCAGTGCTCTTGTGGTTGTCCGTTATTGTCTATGAGTCCTTCGGCCTTTCATCAGCTGTCACGGGAACCTGGCTGGGGAAGCTTCTGCAAATTTTGCATATCCACCTTTCTGCCGAAGCATTCGCCAAACTGCATCATTTTCTTCGTAAGGCTGGGCACCTGACGGGATATGGCTTGTTATGCGTCCTTCTGTTCCGCTCATGGTTTCATACCATGGATGACCCAGCCGGCACCAAACCACTGATTCGCTGGTCGCGCGGTACCAGGGGATTCCGCGCAATGTGCTTGCGATCTGCGGCGTTGGCGCTTGGCATAACCCTGCTGACTGCGGCGCTTGATGAATGGCATCAGAGGTTTGATCCTTCTCGCACGGGCACGCCGTGGGACGTGGCGCTGGATGTAACAGGTGGAATCTGTTTTCTTTTGATCGCGCTATTCGTCCTTAGACGGTGGCGAGCCGAGCCCGTGGAAGAACTCGAAAAAGTTTCGGCGTAGCGATACGTATGGATTTGGTTTTTCCCATCTCACCCGAGGCATCAGGAAATGGCCCTCGAAGAATACAAACGTAAACGCAGCTTCGAACACACTCCAGAGCCGCCACCAAAGCTCGATCCCAAAAAAGGATTTCGATTTGTAGTTCAAAAGCACCGAGCGTCCCGTCTGCACTATGACTTCCGTCTCGAAATGGAAGGCGTGCTCAAGTCCTGGGCTGTCCCAAAAGG
>DATMPC010000089.1 GCA_035567895.1 Terriglobales bacterium
AGGGCAATGCGCCGCCGAAAAACAGCGCATGCTGATTACCGACGTGCCGACAGACGCGATTCCAATCCGCTCTGGATTGTTCCAGTCCGTGCCACGAAGCATCATCGTGCTTCCCATCTTGTTCGAGGACCGTGTAAAAGCTGTGATCGAACTTGCTTCGCTGCGCATATTCACGGCTTCTCACCTCGCGTTCCTCGACCAGTTGACTTCCAGCATCGGCATCGTGCTCAACAGTATTGAGGCCACGATGCAGACGGAAGGCCTGCTGAAGCAATCTCAGCAATTGGCCACCGAACTCCAGACGCAGCAGACCGAGTTGCAGCAGACTAACGAGCAGCTTGCGCAAAAGGCGCAGCAGTTGGCCGAACAGAACGTCGAAGTAGAACGCAAGAATCAAGAAATCGAACAGGCCCGCCGCGCCGTGGAAGAAAAAGCCAAGGAGCTGGCGCTCACGTCCAAGTACAAGTCAGAGTTCCTCGCCAACATGTCTCACGAGTTACGCACTCCCCTCAATAGCATCCTGGTCCTTGGCCAGCAGCTGGCTGACAATCCGGATAAGAACTTGACGACGAAGCAGGTGGAGTTCGCGCGCACGATTCACGGAGCGGGTACCGATCTTCTGAACTTGATTACGGACATTCTGGACCTGTCGAAGATCGAATCGGGCACCGTGTCGGTACAGGCGGAGGAGGTGTTCTTCGCCAGCTTGCTCGACATGATCGCTCGCCCGTTCCGTCACGAAGCAGAAAACCGGCGGCTGAACTTCGAAGTGAAGATGGATCCGAATCTGACCCGCAGCCTGGTCACCGATTCGAAGCGTCTGCAGCAGGTGCTGAAGAATCTGCTCTCCAACGCTTTCAAATTTACGGAAAAAGGCGGTGTGAGACTTTCCGTGTTTGCGGCCGACATGGGCTGGAGCGAGGGTCATCCGGTCCTCGGAAGATCAGCCTCGGTTGTCGCGTTCGAAGTCACCGACACGGGCATCGGAATTCCGCCCGAAAAGCAGCGCATCATCTTTGAGGCCTTCCAACAGGCGGACGCGGGCACGAGCCGCAAGTACGGCGGCACGGGCCTGGGCCTGGCGATTAGCCGCGAACTCGCGGGCCTCTTGGGTGGCGAAATTCAGCTTCGCAGCACACCGGATGAAGGCAGCACATTCACGCTTTATCTGCCTCAAACCTATGTAGGTCCTTCGACGGGTGCTGCCAGCGCGGACGCTAAGGCGTCCGTGACGACCACAACGGCCGGGCAACTGGCCACTGCTGTGGCTTCGAAGCGTGCCATCGAGCAAATCACGGTCAAAGATGACCGTGAAAACCTGCAGCCGGACGATGCGACTCTCTTGATCGTCGAAGATGACCCGTATTTTGCGACCGTGCTATGTGACCTGGCTCGCGAAAAAGGATTCAAAGTCCTGGTGGCCACTCGTGGTGCGGAAGCGTTGGCTCTCGCTCAAGAATTTCATCCGACGGCCGTCTCTCTCGATGTCTTTTTGCCAGACATGCTGGGCTGGACGGTGCTCAATCATCTGAAGCAGGATCCGAGCACGCGGCATATTCCGATTCAGATGTTGACGCTCGATGAAGATAGGCAGCACGGCCTGGCGCGCGGAGCATTTTCCTATGTCACCAAACCAGCCACGCCCGAACAGCTTGAAATGGCGTTGTCGCGCATAAAAGAGTACACAACGCCTCGACGCAAGAGGCTTCTGGTGGTGGAAGACAATCCCGCCGAGCAGCTCAGCATTCGAGAGCTTCTAGGTTACGAGGACATTGATGTGGAGCTGGCGGCGACAGGTTCTGAGGCGCTTGCAGCGCTCGACGACCAACCCTTTGATTGCGTGGTGCTCGATCTTCGCCTGCCAGACATGTCGGGATTCGAAATTTTGGAGCGCTTCCGCGATACGCCGATGCTCAGTCACTTGCCGGTTGTGGTCTTCACCGGAAAAGATCTCACACCGGAAGAAGACGCGCGTCTCCATGTGCTGGCGCGGAGTGTGGTTGTGAAAGGCGTCGAATCGCCGGAAAGACTTCTCGACGAAACCGCGCTGTTCCTGCATCGCGTAGTCACCGATTTACCGGCCGAAAAGCAAAAGATGCTCGACCTCCTGCACCATTCCGACGAAGCGCTTGTGGGGAAAAAAGTGTTGGTGGTAGACGACGACGTGCGAAACATTTTCGCGCTCAGTAGCGTACTCGAGCGCCGGGGAATGTCGGTGCTGACGGCGGGCACAGGCCGAGAGGCAATCGCTACGCTCGAGTCCACTTCTGATGTCGCGATCGTTTTGATGGACATCATGATGCCGGACATGGACGGATACGAGACGATGCAGATTATCCGCCGAAATCCTTCGTTCCGGCGACTGCCAATCGTGGCTTTGACGGCGAAAGCCATGAAAGGCGATCGCGAGAAATGTCTCGAAGCTGGTGCGTCAGAATATCTGGCAAAACCGGTGAACACAGAGCAATTGCTCTCGGCATTGCGAATGTGGTTCCATCGCTAGAATGATGTGGCGGTTTGCGAGTTTTGTTTCCAGATCTTGACTTGTGCTAGATTCCGCGCGAGCGAGGTGAGGAAAAGAATGGTTGAGCACCAGAAGGTCAACATTCTCATGGTGGATGACCAGCCGGGTAAGCTGGTCACGTATGAAGCCATACTAAACGAGCTAGACGAGAATCTGATCCAGGCACGTTCCGGAAAAGAGGCGCTTGACCATCTGCTGAAGACGAACGTCGCCGTCGTGTTAATGGACGTCAGCATGCCCGAGCTCGATGGCTTCGAACTCGCCGATATGATCCGCCAGCACCCGCGATTCCAGAATACCGCGATCATTTTCATTTCCGCTGTGCATCTCACGGATATCGACCGCCTCAAAGCCTATCAGCGCGGCGCCGTGGATTACATCGCCGTTCCAATCGTCCCCGAATTGCTGCGCGCAAAAGTGCGCGTCTTTGCCGATCTCCATCGCAAGACTTATCAGCTCGAGATGCTGAACCGCGATTTGCGCACTCTTTCCGCCCGCTTGATCACGACTCAGGATGAGGAACGGCGCCGTATCGCTCGCGATCTCCACGATAGCGTGGGCCCGCTACTCGCAGCGCTCTCGATGAACAATGGTTTGGTTTACCAACAGGCCGACAAGCTGAGCCCTCCAGCGAGCGAAGCCCTGCACCAGAATACTGAACTGATCGAGCAGCTATCCAAGCAAACGCGCACGATTTCGCACCTGCTGCATCCACCTCTACTCGACGAAATTGGCCTCTTGCCGGCAATCCGAATGTTCGCGGAAGGATTTGGGGAGCGTAGCAAAGTGAAAGTCACGGTTGATCTTTCCCCGGAAATTGGAAGGCTTCCTCCGACAGTGGAGATTTCGATTTTCCGGATTGTTCAGGAATGCCTTACTAACGTATATCGCCACTCCGGGAGCAAGACCGCTGTGATTCGGATCATGCCTACTCGTGACAAATCACTTAGCGTACAGGTGTGCGATGAAGGCAAGGGCATACCGCTCGACCACCGCGCTTCAATGTTGGTAGGCAACAATCACGGTGTGGGTTTGAGCGGGATGCGGGAACGCGTGAGGGAGCTGGGCGGCACCCTTGACATTCAATCCAATGGAAGCGGAACGACCGTCACAGCACTACTTCCAGTAACGAGCATGGCGGTGATCGGCGCGTGATCTCAAAAACCAGCGAAGGTGGCACAAGGATTCGGATGCGAACGCGGTTCCTGATTGTAGACGATAGTGAGTTGGTGCGACGTTCTCTGCGCACGGTTTTGCAAGCCAATCCGGATTGGGAAATTTGCGGCGAAGCTGCGGACGGCGTTTCTGCTGTGGAAATGTTCAAGGAACTGCGGCCGAACATCGTGATCCTGGATTTTCAAATGCCTGGCATCAATGGAATTGAAACGGCACGCCGAATGGCCGAAATAGCCCCGGCCGTTCCTGTCGTCCTTTTCACGCAACACGCCAGCGCCGACTTGGAAAGACATGCGCACGAAGTAGGCATTCGCTCGGTGGTGTCCAAGACGAATGCCTTTCCGATGGTCGGAATGATCCGAGCGCTCCTAGGGTCAGACCCCGAAATCGGTACGGACTAGGCGGCTGCGCTTCGTCCCGTCAGAAAATGCGCTATGAACAGGACAACGGCGATCACAAGCAGCAAATGGATCGCTCCGAAGGTTACGTGAAACGCGATAAATCCCAGCAACCACAAAACAAGCAATACAGCGGCTAT